>JAMJQV010000148.1 GCA_023554435.1 Gemmatimonadota bacterium
TAGATCCGGTCCGTGCCCACCCGGTAGGAGACTTCCTCCTGGCTGTAGGCGTAGTCGGACCGAAGGAAGCCGTCCAGGTTGGGCAGGCCCCAGTTCCGGTACATGCTGCCGAAGCCGACGCGCGCGTAGCGGCTCTGGAACTCGAGGTACCCTTCCTCGACCCGGAGGGACATTTCGCCCCCGAACACGTTGTCCAGCTCCGGTACGACCCGGCCGTCCGGGTACTGCGCGTCGTTGCGGTAGATCCCGTGGCGGCGTAGCCGGAAGGCACCGGCGACGGGACCGGCCGCACCGTCCAGGCCCAGGCGGAAGTCCTCGAGGAGCTTCGTATCCGAGAACTCTCCTTCCAGTTCAGGCCTGAGGAGGTCGCGGTGCGTCTGGCTGGCCAGCTCGGCCCCGGCCGCCAGCTCGAGGCCCACGTTCACCGCCTGTCCCGGCGGTCCCGCGAGCTGCTGAAGCTCGGGCGCGAATGACTCGCGGAGGCGGGCCAACCAGCCCTTCTCGCCGCCTCCGAGTCTCGACTCGTCCAGGTCCACGAGCGCCCGGGCGATGTCCATACGTCGCCACGGTTTCACGATCGGTGAGAGGGAGTTGATGAGTCCGACCGATACCCAGTATTCAAGGATCGGGTATTCCCAGCGGTTCAGCGGCAAGTAGGGCGAGGCGTAGAAGGGGTCCTTGGGCTTCTTCTGCTCCGCGGCATCGGCCTGTTCGGCGACAGCGCCGTCCTCCGGCGTCTGCTGGCCGAGGACCGGCCCGATCTGACCGAGCAGAAGAAAGAGAACGATGGCCAGGTGGCGGGTTCGGATCATGTCAGAAACTACGAATCGAGCGTCAGGGGCGAAAAGGGGCGAGCGAGGCGGCTCCCACTCTTAACGCTTGACGTTATTAACGCAACGCGTTATTATATTCCGTGATCAAGAGCTTCCGGGACCGTGAGACCGAGCGCCTGTTCCAGCGCCGCCCCGTGCGGAAGCTGGGTGCCGATGTGCAACGGATCGCACTCCGGAAGCTGCGTATGCTGGACGCAGCGGCGGTCCTTGAGGACCTGCGGGTGCCTCCGGGCAATCGCCTGGAGAAGCTCAAGGGGAATCGAGCTGGCCAGCACAGTATCCGGATCAACGACCGGTGGCGCATTTGCTTCCGCTGGAGGTCGGGACACGCGCACGCTGTCGAGATCGTCGACTACCACTAGGAGGACGTGATGCCGGCCAGGAAGCTACCGCCGATCCACCCTGGCGAGGTGCTCCTCGAAGAGTTCCTCGTTCCGATGGAGATCAGCCAGTATCGCGTCGCCAAGGACATTAGTGTTCCCCCCCGACGCATCAACGAGATCGTGCACGGCAAGAGGAGCATTTCGGCCGATACCGCCCTGAGATTGTCCCGGTACTTCGGTACATCCGAGAGATTCTGGCTCAATCTGCAGACGGGATACGATCTCGAAGTGGAGCGCGATCGCCTCGGGGACCGCCTCGAGAAGGAAGTTCTTCAGTTGGCCGGCTAGCGGACGCCTGAGGTCAACGCACCGCCTCGAACGGCCCCAGGTAGCGTTCGTGCTCGTAGCACCAGCCCCACGTCTCGCCCGGTTCGAAGGACTGCATCACCGGGTGTCCCGTCTCGACGAAGTGCCGAGTGGCGTGCTTCCCCTCCGAGGAATCACAGCACCCCACGTGCCCACACGTCATGCACATGCGGATGTGCACCCACTCAGTGCCGGAGTCGAGGCACTCGCTGCATCCCTCGTCGGAGGGCGTGACGCCTTCGACGGCCCGGGATAGGTGTTCGCAGGTCTTCTGGGCCATGGAGACTCCTCTCAGGACGAAGCGGCGGACGGGTCCGGATCGAAGTGCTCGGCCGGGAGCACATCGTACGTCTTGACCTCCTCCAGCGTGACGTCGGCCGTGTGCTGGCCCTGAGCATACGTGACTTCCATGAAGGCGAACAAGACGCCGTTCACCTCGCGGAAATCGGAGTACTCGTTGATGAACTCGAGTCCACCCGGTACCCGATCGTCGCTCTGAACTGGCTGGACGAGCTGGAGAGCCGGTTCAAGAAGTAGCGGGCCATCCGTTAGCACCCTGGTGCGAGGACCCTTATCTTTCAGATACCCCCACCGTACACGTAGGCGACACTGTACCCCCCTGGCCGCCCGCCAAACTGATGTACCCTGGAGAAGTGCCATGTGCAGAGCGCATCTCTTCCTCGTCATTCCCTTGCTGTGCGTCGCCGGCTGCGGCGGAAGCGACGACGATGGGGGTACCACCGACCCACCACCCGACCCTCTGGAGCTGACGGCCGTGTGGGAACTCCGGACCACCGTGACCTCCAACACGTGCGGCATGCCGAACGGGGGGACCGATACCGACCGCATCATCCTCATGCAGTGCGGAGATTTCGCCGATGTGATCGCCGGGCCGGGTCTGTGGGGATCTGCGACGATCGGCGGGCAGGAGGTCAGCTTCCTGGGCACCGACGTGGAAACCGACGACGGCTGCGAGTCCACGCAGCAGTCCACGGGTACGGCGACGGGGTCATCGACGCTGCTCGAGGGCACGTTCAGCACCAACGTGACGTTCGATCAGATCTCCTGCGGCCCCACGGAGGCGTGTACGGTCGAGACGGCCGTCCGGCTCTCGTCGCCGACGCCTTATCGGACCAGCTGCCTGGGCCGGGATGACTTCGGCACGCCCTCGGCCTCTCTCTACATCCTGCCGTGGCCCGCCGGAGAGTCCTACCGGCTCAACAACAGCTACTGCGTGCCCACGGGAGGGCATCGGGAACAGCAGGCGTACGATTTCCTCATTCCCATCGGAGATCCCGTCGTGGCGGCGAGGGACGGAGTGGTACGGCAGATCAAGGAGGACTCGCCCGATGACGGACAGGGCTCCGATCACAACCACGTCATGGTCGAGCACCCGGACGGCACGGTCGGGTTCTACGCACACCTGAGACAGGACGGCGTCATGGTCGAGGTGGGGGAACAGGTCACCGCGGGGCAGGTCATCGCCGAGGCCGGCCATTCCGGCACCACCGACGTTGTGCATCTGCACTTCGGCGTGTACGACGATTGGCCGCCCACCGAGGGACAGGACCGGGCCGTCAACTTCCGCAACACGACAGGACCGGTAGACTGTAGGGGTGGCCTGGTGAACGGCGCCACGTACTCGGCTCAGTAAACGGAGGGGATCATGCTGCGAGTCAATAGAGGTATCGCTCTGTTGCCGACCCTGGCGCTCGCTTTCGCGATCGCCGCCTGCGGCGATGATGACGACCCCACCGGCCCTGGCCCCGGCGACAGCGACTTCGAGTGGACCGGCGACGTAGCCCCGGGACTCTCGATCGAGATCAAGGGCATCTCGGGAGGCATCACGGCCTCGCTGGCCTCGGGCACCGAGGTCGAGGTGTACGCCGACCTGGCCGGCCGCCAGGACGATCCCTCCACGGTGTCGATCGAGGTCGTCGAGCACGAAGGCGGGATCACCATCTGCTCCATGTATCCCGACGCCGCTGGGCAGCCGCCCAACGTGTGCGCGCCCGGGACCGAAGGACACCTGGGCAACAACGAGAACGACGTCGTGGTGACGTACTCCGTCCGCGTGCCCGCCGGAGTTCACTTCGTGGGCCGGACGGTTGCGGGTAACGTTACCGGACAGGGGCTCGACGGAGATGCCTTTGCCTACATCGTGTCGGGCAACGTGGAGATCGACGCGACCGGAATCGTCGAGGCAAGCACCGTGTCCGGTCTCATCGACGTGGAGTTCGGCGAAAGCGATCCGGACCAGGATCTCATCTTCTCGGCCGTATCGGGGAGCGTGACGGTACGCGTGCCGGCCGACGCCAACGCGGACGCCCGCCTCTCGACCGTCACCGGCGATGTGACCTCGGACTTTCCGATCGTCGAGACGTCACCGGGAATCTGGGAAGCCACCCTCGGCGCGGGCGGAAACCTCG
>JAMJQV010000149.1 GCA_023554435.1 Gemmatimonadota bacterium
CCGGGGGCTTCTACGGTGGGTGGATCACGAGCGACCTCGCCGGCCCGTTCAAGGGTGTCCCCGGATCGGGCGGTTGGTAGTCCGGCTCGGGGCCTACTGGTGAGGCAGGGGCCGGCGCCGGCCCCTGCCTCGAGTACCCGCCTCAGCTCAGTTGGCCGCCAGATCCAGATGGGCCGTGTAGATTTCGTCGCTGTGGCGACCGTTGTACTTCATGAAGGTCTGCCACATCTCCATCATCTCCTCACGCTCGGGAGTGCCCTCCTCGGGAAGCGGATTCTCGTCCCTGTACACCTGGCACGGCTCGCCGCACGGCGCTTCGATGGCGGCCAGATCCTTGTACACCCGCACCAGGACCATGTCACGGGAGTCGGCGCCGTAGTAGTGCGTGAGCACGTAGAAGGCGATGATGTTGGGATTGGCGCGCGCCATCGGCGTGACCATCTTTTCGATCCACCCCATCACTTGGGCGCGGTCCTCGTTCATCGGAACCTTCATCGTGGACATCGTCACGATCCCGGTCTGCGGCGGGCCGTCCTCCATGTCCTGGGCGGTGGCTGCCTGCGGAACTGCAAGGTAGGCCAGTACGGCGAGTCCGACGGTCCATTTCAGCATGCTTCTTCCTTTCGCGGATGGTGGGGCGCACGTTCACCCTTCCGGCCGGTGGCCGGGACGAGACACTCGCAACTCCGCCCGCTGCGCGGACGCAGTCGCATATCTATGGTCGGAGAGAAACCGCCCGGAACCCGCAGCCCCGGGTGAACCGGACGGAGACAAAGCCCCCTCGGTAAGGCTCCCCACTCTCGACTAAGCGTGGAACCGTGTCAAGGTAGATGAAGAAGGGGCCCGCCGGAATGAAGGTGGGATGGGGCGAGAAGGTTACCGGTCGAGGGGTGGGGCGGCACCCGCATCGACCCCTTCTCGCCCCCGGTGATGAGGGATAAATCTGAACTTCGGTCCTGCGTGTGACCGGCGATCCGGGCCTCCGAGGGGCCGAACTAGCTCATTCGCGCGACACCACTCCTCGAAGCACCGCGCATCCCGCTCATTCCGGCCCGAACCACTCGGTCAACGTCTGCCTGCACCTGACGGCCTGGCTCTGTCGGCCGTCAGGGTCCGCCGGTTGGAAGTGTACCCAGCGTCATCTCTCACTTCGTCCGCACTTCCTTCCAGCGGACCGTCGGTGCCACCGGATACCAAAGCAACCCGCGTGCCACCCTGGCGAATCCTCGTAATTGGCTGTCAGTAAGTGAATTGCGTCGGACCCCGACGATCCACGGCGGGGCCCGAGGTGTGCGATTCGAGGAATGGGTGTCCCGGAAGCGGACACCTCAACGCGGGTTCGTCAGCCGCCCTGCCGCGTGAAGACCACCTCACCGCCAACGATGGTCACGTCCACCCTGGTGTCGAGAATCTGATCGTCGGGGATCTCGAGAATGTCCTGGGACAGGATCACGATGTCGGCCAGCTTGCCGGGCGTGATGGACCCCTTGCTGAATTCCTCGTGGGCCCCGTACGCGGCGTTGATCGTGTAGGCCTCGAGACCCTCCATCCGGGTCATGAGCTGGTTCGGGTTCAGCACTTCGCCGTTGTTCATCCTCCCCACCACGGTCCCGTAATACGAAGGGATCGGATTCACGTCCTCGACAGGCGTGTCCGTCCCGTTCATCACCGTGACCCCGGCATCGATGAAGCCGCGGAACTGAAATGCCCGGTTCAGGGTGCGTTGCTCGCCCAGTCGATCGGGGGTCCAGGGGCCGTCCGAGATCGCATGGATTCCCTGCATCGCAGCCACGACCCCGAGGTCGGCGAAGCGCGGCACGTCGAGGGGGTCCACGATCTGCGAGTGCTCGATTCGGAAGCGGACGTCTTCCGCAGCGTCGGGCATCTCGGCAAACGCGGCGGCGTAGATGTCGAGCACGGCCTGGTTGGCCCGATCGCCGATCGCATGCGTACACACCTGGTACTCGTGCTGCAACGCCAGCCGCACTACCGCCTCGATGTCCTCCAGGGGCACCGTATTGTGCCCGGTGTTCCCCGGATCATCGTCGTAGGGATCGAGCAGCCACGCCCCGCGAGGCCCCAGCGCACCGTCCGAGTAGGCCTTAATGGCTCGCACCGTCAGCCGGCTCTCTCCGTAACCCACTTCCCGGACCGCTGGCAGTACCTCAGCCAGGTTGGGCAGCGACGCACTGACCATGGCCCACACCCGCAGCTTCAGATCGCCATCGTCGATGGCCTTCCGGTACATCTCCAGCGTTTGCACCCCCACCCCGGCGTCCTGAAAGCTCGTTACTCCCTTGCTGAAGGCCTCCTCCTGCGCGAGGAGCAGGGCTCGCATTCTCTCCGCCTGCAGGTCTTCCGTGGTCATGCTGTCTCGCGAGGCGCCGTAGGCGGCACCCACCAGGGCCGAAGCCGTCTCCACGAAGATCCCCGTCGGCTGGCCCGCTTCGTCACGGATGATCTCTCCCCCGTCCGGGTCCGGCGTATCGGCAGTCACCCCCGCGAGCTCCATGGCCATCGCGTTTGCGAAGCTGGCGTGCCCCGACGCGTGTCGGAGGAAGACGGGGTTGTCCGGCGATACCTCGGACAGGGCGTCGTGGGTCTGGAATCCGCGCACCGAGGGATCAGGCGCCGGATCCCATTTACTCTGATGCCAGCCTCGACCGACGATCCACTCGCCAGGCTGCGCGCCGGCCACCGCCTCGGCGACCAGGTCGATCAAGTCCTGGTACGAAGCCGTGGCCATGAGGTCCAGTTGCAGGCGCGACTGGCCCAGGCCCATCAGGTGGCCGTGCCCTTCGATGAACCCGGGAATCGCCAGGCGACCGGCCAGGTCGATGACCTCGGTCCCCCGCCCGGTATAGGCATCGACCTCGGAATCACTCCCCACGAACAGAATCCGGTCCCCGCGAATCGCGATGGCCTGCGCTTCCGGCAGGGCTGCATCGACGGTCACCACTCGTCCACCGCGCAGGACGAGGTCGGCCGTGTCCTCGGTATCGCCGGCCGTGGTACAGGCCGAAACAGCCAGGGCCAGCGTCGCGGACGCCGCTGACGGGAGGAACGACGACAGGCGGATGCCGAAGAAGGAGTGTCGCTGCAAAGACATTGGCTCTCGCTCCACACGATCGGGATTGGGGGCTCGGTCTCGAGCAGACCGAGAGCCAATATCACAAACGGGTGGCCATTCGGCCACCTCCTGTCAGGCGGGCTTCCGGGCCCGGACGAACGCGGCCATGATCCGTCCCTCGGCTGCCTGGAGATCCGCCTCCTCGATTCCGGCCTCTCCGAGGAAGTCGCGGGAGTCGTCGGCCGTGTACACGCGGGTCGGCTCGATGTCGATGTTCTCGAATCCAGCCTCCGCCAACAGGCGCCGGTACTCGGACTCCTGCAGTGCGCCGGCTACGCACCCGGCCCACATCTCGAGGCTCTTCTGGATGCCCTCGGGAAGGTCGCCGCGCAGCACGATGTCCGACACCGCGAAGCGACCGCCCGGGCGGAGCACGCGGAAGGCCTCCCGCAGGACGCTGGCCTTGTCCACTGACAGGTTGATCACGCAGTTCGAGATGATGACGTCCACCGTCGCATCGGGCAGTGGCACCGCTTCGATCTCCCCCTTGAGGAACCGGGCGTTGGCCACGCCGGCTTCGCGCTGATTCCGGCGCGCCAGGAGGAGCATTTCGTCGGTCATGTCGAGCCCGTACGCGGTGCCGCCGGGTGCGACCCGCCGGGCTGAAAGCAGGACGTCGATGCCGCCGCCGGATCCGAGGTCGAGTACGTCTTCTCCCGGACTCAGCTCGGCCAGCGCGGTCGGGTTTCCGCAACCGAGGGAAGCGGCCAGGGCATCGGCCGGGAGCTCGTCCTTCTCGGCGTCGGCGTACAGGTCCCGTGTGACGGGGTCACGCAGGTCGGCGGCCGACGAAGAGATGCCCCCGCCGCAGCAGCCGGAATCGGTCTCCGCTTCGGCCGGACCGCAGCAGGAGGTCTTGCCCTCCGTAGCCACGCGTCTCGCCGCCTCGGCGTACTTCTCTCGCACCACTTCCTTCACGTTTGCGTCCGACATCGTTCACCTCACGTCAGGGGGTTCGTCAATCAGTTCCGGGCGTGACGGCAGCACTGGAATCCCGCGCCACGTTTAGCATCACGCGCCAGGCCCGTCACGTAGGCCTTCGCCTCTCCGAGGACCTCCTCGTTGAGCGCGTAGTGCACCCACCTTCCCTCTTTTCGATCGCTCACCAGGCCCGCATCCCGCAGGGTCCGCAGGTGGAAGGACAGCAGGGACTGCCGGATGTCCAGCGAGCCGGCGAGATCGCACACGCAGCTCTCTCCCGATCGCAGGATCTCAAGGATCCGCAGCCTCTTGGTGTCGGAGAGCGCATGGAAGATGCGCTCGATTCCGGATTCCGTGACGGCAGTTTCGTTGCTCATGTATATCAATGTAACTAGAAACGTTGATATGTCAACTCGAGATTACCCTTGCAGCGGGTTGATCCGGTGATCGTGTTGCGCGAGGAATAGGCGGGAGTATGATCACGATTGAGTGATCGACCTGAACCGTCTCCGGGGTGTGCCCGTGCGACTCACGACGCGCCGACAGATCCGTCGCGTGCAGGAAGGCCTGAAGCTGCTGTGGGAAAGCGACGAGAAACGCATCCGTCGCAAGTACCGCGGTGAGCTGGGTCGCTACCCCGATCTCGACAACCCGGCGACCTACACTGAGAAGGTCCTGTGGCTCAACCTCCACCACCGCGACCCGCGGCAGGTAGTCTGCGCCGATAAGTACGCCGTACGCGAGTGGGTGGCGGAGCGTGTGGGCGGAGACATCCTGGTGCCCCTCCTGGGCGTGTACAGCGACGCCGACGACATCGACTTCGATTCTTTGCCGGACGCCTTCGTGATCAAGGCCACGCACGGCAGCGGATGGAACCTGATCGTTCCCGACAAGAGCGCTCTCGACTGGGTCGAGGCGAAGGGCTCTCTACAGGAGTGGCTGTGCCGCAGCTACTACGCGCACAAGCGGGAATGGCAGTACCGGGACATCCCCCATCGGCTGATCGTCGAGCGGTTCCTCGAGGACGAGAACGGCGGAATCCCCTCTCAATACCAGTTCTTCTGTTTTCGCCGGGGCGAGGAGCAGACGATCCTCATACAGATCGACTTCGACGAACATACGAACCACCGGCGCGACTACTACGACCTCGACTGGAAGCGGATGCCGTTCACCTCGCGAGTCCCGAACGCGGAGCGGGAGGCTCCAAGGCCGGAGAGGCTGCAAGACATGCTGGAGATCGTGCGCCGTCTCTCGGAGGACTTCCCCTTCGTGAGAGTGGATCTATTCCTGGTTCGGGACAGGATCTACTTCGGCGAGCTCACGTTCACCTCGGGTGGCGGGATGAGCTCATTCGATCCGCCGGAATGGGACAGGAAGCTGGGCGACCTGATGGGGCTGCCGGAAACGGCCTAGGTCCCCGAATCTCAACGGTCGTCCGACCCGGCCGCCTCCGGGATCGCTTCCAGGTTCGACCCCGAGATGCTGACCTCCACCAGTTTCCCCAGCAGCCGTTGCAGCTCGCGCCTGCGTTTTCGCGTACTCCGCGCGTAGAGCGTGCGTGCGGTACCATAGCAGGCGCTGACCGCCGTAACAGCCATGCCTGCGAAGAGCGCGAGACTGCCGAACTCACCCATCCCGACGGCGCCGGAGATTCCGACTCCAACGGCGCTCCCGGCCACACCGAGTCCTACGAAGAGTGCGCTCGCCAGGTTGTCCAGACGCTCCGTGATTCGCACTTCGGTTTGCCCATCGCGCGCCGTGATCGCCACCACCAGGCTCGACAGGCGGCTGCTGGCCAGGGTCCGGGAGGCGCTCCAGGTGGCGGAGCGGCCCGTCCGCGTGACGGTCCCTCCATCGGCGAAGGCCCGCTGAACCTCCTCCAGCATTCGGTCCACCGAGTCGGGACTCACCTCGCCTTCCATCACCTCGACCAGCTCGAGGGTCTTCACTTCCCCGAACACCGGCGAGTGTTCGGTTTCGGGAGACGAGACCTGTGCTTCGACGATGGCCCGCCGCACGAAGGCCGGATCGATGCCCGCCTCCTTTGCGATCTGTTCCAGGTCAGCGGCGCTCAGGCCGTCCCCGCGGTGAGCCGGTACGTTCGACTCGTGCTGCATCTCGGCGGCCCTCCGCAGCACCACGCCGGCCGTCTCATCGTCGAACAGTCTCTGATCGCTCATCCCGATAGCTCCGTCGATCCGGTAACTGGAGTCAGCCCACGAGCCAGTAGAGGCCCACGACGATCGCGGCGACGCCGAACGTGAACAGGAGGCCGCGGTACAGGCGGGCGCCGCTGCGCGAGAACCGCTTCGCGACCCAACCGATCACGGCGGCGAAAACGGTCATGGCGGCCACCGTCCCCACGGCGAAGGCGGCTACGTACGCCGCCGCGCTCGCGTTGTCCGCGAATGCCAGCGCCGGGAGGATCCCCAGGAAATGAGCGCTACCGGCCAGCCCATGCAGGATTCCCACGGCGAAGGCGGCCCGGGCCTGCACGTGCCGATGCGCGGCCGCCTCGCCATGAGCATGGGGCGCGTCGTGGTTGGCAGCGCGGTGGTGCACGTGAACGTGCGAGTGGCGGTGTCCGTCATGCTGGTGCTCGTGTACGTGGACCCGCTGCCGGGTCGCCTGCCGGATGCCCCACACGCCGATCGCGATGAGCACCAGGCCCACCAGCCGCTCGCTCCAGCCGGACACCTGCTCGACCGGGAGCACCTCTCGCAGGAGGAGCGCCGCCAGCCCCACGACGATCACTCCACCCGCATGTCCGAGACCCCACAGGAGGCCCGCGGCCCACGGACGCTGCTCTCGGTCGGCCGCCAGCGGCGCGACGGCCGCCAGGTGGTCCGGCCCGGCAAGGACGTGGATCGCGCCGGCGGACAGGCCGGCGATGAGGGCGCCGATCATGGCGTGCCCGAACTGTCGGCGGAGGGCGGCGGACCGTATACGGACGGCACCGGCCGCATGTCGTTGCGGGTGGCACCCAGTCTCTCGGTCTGGTTCACCCTGCCGCCCTGTTGCGCGTAGGTCACGTACGTCTGCGGGCCCCGATCGCGCGATCCGGTCGGGGTGCGGATCCACCAGTCCCGCACGATCCAGCCTCCATCGGGCAGCTGATCGAATTCCATCTGTCCGTAGGGTCCGGGACCGGTGCCGAGATGCGCCGGTTGCGGAATGCCCGTGTACCGAAACTCGAGGGTGCGGAGCCGTGACGTCTCACGGTCCAGCCACAGGACACCGTCCACGTCCACCCGGCCATCGACCTCGCGCACGGGCTCGAACGCCAGGCCGACGACGACGTCGTCGTCGCCGGTGCGATAGCGGAAACAATGGGAGTCCAGGAACTGGTCCGAGAGGAGGACCTCGGCGTCCGGCCCGTAGAAGTAGGTGCCTTCTTCGGCCTGCCGGGCATACCCGTGCTCTTCCAGTTCCTCGATCGGCACACTCCGCCAGGGGTGACGGCCCGCGTACGAGACGAACTGCACATCACCTTGCTCGAGCGCCTCGCCCCACAGGTTGACGTGCCGCTGGTAGGTGACGGCATCGAAGCGATAGGCCGCCGCCGTCCTCTCCGTGACCTCGAGTGCCTTGCGGGCCTCCTCCCACAGCACGTACGTGGCCTCGCCCTCTTCCGGGCGCACGCGGCATTCCGTCTCGCTTTCGACGGCCAGGACCGGCAGTACGATGGCGCTGGAGGAAGCGGTGAGTTCCTCGGTCACGGTCTCGTTCGCGAGCAGGGTGATGTCATTGGAGAGTGAGCTCTGGAACCCTATCCGTTCGGCCCGAAGCCGGAATACGCCCGCCCCGGGAGCCCGGAGGTGGTAGGTGCCCCGCGCGCCGGTGACCGTGCTCGTCACCTCGGCGCCATCTGCATCGAGAAGCACGATCAGGGCCCCCGCCACGGGCTCCGCGGAAGACGCGTCGAGAAGGCGTCCGCGGACCGCCTGGGCCGAGAGAAGGTCGGCCGTGCCCAGGACCAGCACTACGATCATGCACGCGTGCTTCAGCATCCCCGCTCACCCTCCACCTGTTCAATGCCCGCCGTGATCAGTCTCCACTGCAATTCCATCTGGTCCCGAATCGGCATCGCCGTCATTCCCATCGCCGCGGCCTCGTTCGAGATCGTGCCGGAATCGGCTCCGGCGGTGAGCCGGCCGCGCCACTCCATGACTTGCGCACGCCACGCCTCGAGCACGGGATCCGGCGGCCCCAGTTCGTCTCCGACACCCGGCGTCAGGAACAGCGGCATTTCCGAGACCAGCGTCAGCGGGTCTCCCCCCAGCGAACGTATGGCCTCCATCGAACTGGGCCGGAAGAGCCCGGCGGTCTCCCGGTCTCCCTGGGCCTCGAAGTGCTCCCGCATGCGCCGCGAGTCGGGACGGGTGCAGAAGCCGCGCTCGATCCTCTCGAACCCCTTCTCTCCACCCCGTTCCACATCGTGCAGAACATAGCCGAGGCTGTGTGCGGCGGCACTGCACCGCTCGACCAGGAGTCCGCGCCGGTCGCGCCACGCCCCCTCCACTAGGTGCCAGGGGCCGGCCGCGAATCCCATGCCGTGCAGCGACGCGTGCAGGTCGAATGGCCCCGGGGCAGTCCGCCACCATTTCCAGGCGGCCCGGTTCTCGGGGCGGGCTTCCGTGTCGGCGTAGTCCCGTGGGTACCCGAACTCGATGTCGTCGCCGGGGAGCTCGCGAACGACGTGCTCCAGGTACGCTCCCACGTCGTACGCGTCGCTCGGGTCTCCCGCCCACGATCGATTCCGCTCCTCGCCATCCGGATTCACGTGCGGGATGATCCACCACTCGTACCCAGCCACCAGTGGGTCGTTCGCGGGAAGCGAGTCCAGGCAGGCGACGAGATGCCGGAGCATCTGCGGGCCGACGGGCTCATCGGCGTGACTGCCGCCGACCAGGCTCACACGGAACGGTCCCGAACCGAATCGGAAGCCCTGGATGGAACGACCCTCGCGCGATTGGCCGATGGCGGTCCCCTGCGCCGCCCTCTCGGGATCGGACGCGAGGATGTGGGCTATTCGTTCGTACATGGCCGCTGGCATTTGAGAGTCGCTGCACACGTCAATCCATCTTAAGGGATCGCGGTACTTCCCGGCACCACTGGCCACCCACCACGCCGACCGATTAACCTGCCGGACGCGAGCATCGAACCGCACCGGGGGAAGACCCATGACGAGAAGAGACGGCTCCATCGACACCCAGCTGATCCACGCCGGCGAAATCCGCCCCGGCATCGAGGGCGCGGTGGCACTGCCCATATTCCAGTCCGCCAACTTCGAGTCCGTGGAGGGCGAGGAGTACCACGAAATCAAGTACATGCGGCTCAGCAACTCGCCCAATCACACGGTCCTGGCGGCCAAGCTGGCGGCGCTCGAGAATGCCGAGGCCGCGGTGGTCACCACCAGCGGCATGGCCGCGATCACCACGATCTTCCACTCACTGCTGTCAGCCGGCGACCACGTGATCTTCCAGGACTGCCTGTACGGTGGCACGTACGACTACGCGCGGAGAGAGTTCGCCCGGCACGGCTTGACCTGTGATTTCGTGGCCGGAGACCGACCCGACACGTGGGCCGACGTTCTCCGGCCCGAGACCCGGATGATCTACGTCGAGGCGATCACCAACCCGCTGGTGCAGGTAGCCGACCTGGAAGCAGTGGTAGAGTTCGCACGAGCGCACGAACTGATCTCGGTGATCGACAACACCTTCGCCAGCCCGGTCAACTTCCGCCCGGCGGAGATCGGGTTCGACCTCTCCCTGCACAGCGGCACCAAGTATCTGAACGGGCACTCGGACATCGTGTGCGGGGCCGTGATCGGGCAGGCCGACGTCGTGGCCCGGGTGAAGAAGATGATGAACTACCTGGGCGGCTCACTCGACGCCCACGCCTGCTTTCTCCTGCACCGGGGGCTCAAGACCCTGGCCGTGCGCGTGCGGCAGCAGAACGAGACCGCTCTCGCACTGGCCCGGGTGCTCGAAGCGAACCCGATGGTCTCGCGCGTCAGCTACCCCGGCCTGCCTTCCAACTCGGGGCACGAACGGGCGGAGAGACTGTTCGACGGATTCGGCGGAATGATGAGCTTCGAGCTCGCGGGAGGAGCGGAAGCGGCGAAGCGATTCGCCGAGGCCGTCACCATTCCGATCGTCGCACCCAGCCTGGGCGGCGTCGAGACGCTGATCACGCTGCCGGCCCTGACGTCCCACGCCGGACTCACTCCCGCGGAACGGGCCGAAGTCGGTGTCGCGGACGGTCTGATCCGCGTGTCGGTGGGCATCGAGGGAACGGCGGACCTGGTGGAAGACTTCGAGACGGCGCTGGCTACACTGCTGGCCTGAACGACCGTATGTTGTGCGGGTCCCGCGGGCGCCGCGGGACTCTCCTCACATTCGGGAGGCTCCGATGCGACTCTGCGTTCGAACCACGGCCCTCACGATCGGCATCATGTGGGCCTTCATCTTCTTCGCCATCGCCGGCGCCCAGCAGGTGTGGCCCACGTACGGCGTGACCTTCCTCGAACTGATGGACGGCCTGTATCCGGGCTACGCGCCGGGCGGCTTCGGCTCGGTCATCATTGGTTCGCTGTACGCGCTGGTGGACGGCGCGATCGGCGGAGCGGTGTTCGCATGGCTGTACAACCGGATTCTGGGGTCGAGAGACGGCTGACTACGGAATCGGCGACGTGAGCCGAGTCAGCTTCACCCCCAGCCTGAATCTTCGGTGAGGCGAGACGAAGGCGATGACCCGACGACGGAGTCGGCCCACGTCCAGAAGGCCTCTCCTCGATAGACGCGCCGGCGGGCCCGCGGGTGCATGGCAAGCTCCCCCAGGACGTCATGCGTGCGCACGCTCTCGGGACCTCCCAGCGCGCGCACCAGATCCCTTTCTAGCAGAGGGTGACGGGGGATGACCTGAAGCACCGCTGCGACCGGATGAACGTCCCGCCGCAGCACAAAGCGACCGCCGTCCGGCGGAACGATCTCGGCCACGTCTCCGAGGATAGCCATCGCGCGCAGCAGGCCTTCCGAACCGGCACCCTCGACCCACGGCTCGGCCGGCGGACGGACGGGGAGGTTGAGGTGCACCTCGTCCGGACCAATCCGCTCCAGTGCCCGGGCGAGAGGCTCCAGCGCTTCAACGGAGTCGTTGAGACCGCGCAGCAGCATCACCTCGATCCACATGCGCGCCGCGGATTCCTTCCGGAAGGTCTCGAGCCCCGCGATCACGTCCTCGATCCGGATACTTGGCCATGGACGATTGATGCTCCGGAAGCACTCCGGATCTGCCGCATCGAGCGAAGGGACCAGCAGGTCGGCCTCACGCACGTCCTCCCGAACCGCTGGTCTGTACAGAAGGGATCCGTTCGTGATCACAGCGACCGGCAGTCCCGTGATTTCCTTTACCCCGCGAACGATGCGCCCGAGGGCCGAGTTGAGGAGCGGCTCTCCCTCACCCACGATGGTGACATGGTCGACGGACCCGTGCTCGAGCCCCGCTAGGGATAGATCCAGCTCGGCCAGAACCACGTCGCTCTCGATGTACTCCTTTCGCTCGTTCGTCAGCGGCGTAGTCCGGCCGAGCTGGCAGTACACGCAGTTGTAGTTGCACGTCTTGAATGGGATGGGGTCCACGCCGAGGGATTGACCGAGCCGGCGGGATGGGACGGGTCCGTAGATGCAACTCATGGCACCTCCGATTGTGAGTGCCGTACGCCCGACCCGCGGTTCCCTGCACCTCCCATTATCGACCCCCGGTACCGCCGTTGAAACCGTAGCCTTCCTGTCGGGCACTCATGGAATGAACATCGATCGCGGGAGGTGGCGATGGCATTCCAAAGAGGACCGAGAGGCAGCGGGATCATGGGCCCGGGTGGAGACTGCGTCTGCCCGAAGTGTGGCAAGAAGGTGCGGCACGAGTACGCCGAGCCCTGCCGCCAGGTACGGTGCCCCGATTGTGGCACGGCGATGGTGCGGGAGGGGTCGCCGCATCACGAGACGCTGCAGGGCTGAGGCGTCGCCCCGGCACGGGGTGTGACGGAAGGAAGTGTTGAGGTGCTGAACATCGACCGGTTAGTTCTCGCGACCGATTTCTCGAAGTGCTCAGACCACGCCCTGGATCACGCAGTTTACCTGGCGGACGAGCATGGCGCAGACTTGCACGTGCTCCACGTCATCGCCTTCAACCCGGACAATCCGCACGATCCCTCGCAGCACGTTCGCGATCCGGAGGACCTTTACACGAGGCTGGCCGAGGCGGCCCGTGATCGAATCGCCGATCTACTGGAGATGCGTGGCAACCGGGCCGTCGGGGTCGTCCGGTCGCTGCGTCGGGGGAAAGCACCGGCCCCCGAAATCCTCGGATACGCGGAAGACGAGGACGTAGACCTCATCGTGATGGGCACCCACGGCTGGCGGGGACCGGAACGAACCGGGGTCGGCAGCGTGGCCGAAGAAGTCATTCGGATGGCGCCTGCCCCGGTGTTGGCGGTACGGGAGCCGCGACAGGCCGCGGCTACGGCCCTGTTCAGGGAAGTCCTTGTACCCATCGACCTGTCCGCCCACTCCAGGATCGCCGCCGCTTCGGCCGGGGAGGTCGCGGCGCTCTACGGCGCACGGCTCGCACTGCTGCATGTCCTCGAGGAGAGCCGCCTGCCGGCCCTGTACAACCGGCTTGTGCCGGCTGAGGTAGCGGTCGACATCCCGCCGGCAGAGCTGGCTCGCCTGAATATCGGGCTGCTGCTCGAGGAGGTCGTCGGACGCGAGTCAGAGACCGATGTGGAGGTTCTCGTGGGCGATCCAGTCTCGGTTATCACGCGGCAGGTGCGCTCCCGGAGCGTGGACCTGGTCGTCGTGGCGAGCCACGGCGAGGGTGCGATCGAGAGCCTGTTGATGGGAAGCGTCGCCGGGGGCGTCGTCAGCAACGCCGCATGTTCCGTACTCGTCGTAAAGCCGTTCGGGAAGATCCTGAGATCCGAGTTGCCACCGGTGGAGTCGCTGTTGGATTCGGAGGGGCCCGCCTGGAGTGCGAGCGGCCGGGTGGGGTCGGCCGGTCGCCAGCTGGCAGAGTCCACCTCACGGTGACAGACCGAGAGAAAGGGAGGGCAGAGTGCGTATTTGCGTTCCGACGGAAGACGATGCCGAACTCGATGCTACGGTGAGCGAGCACTTTGGGGGAGCACGCTGCTTCACGATCGTGGACCCGGAGTCGGGCGACGTACGCTCGGTGGTCAACCAGGAGCACGGCCATCGTCCAGGCACGTGCGACGCCGCAGAGAGCATCTCGGGACTTGGCGCGCAGGCCGTGGTTTGCATCGGAATGGGGCGCAGAGCTCTCGGCTCCATGCATCGGGCGGGGATCCCCGTGTACCGGACGGAGGGCAGGACGGTCCGGCAGGCCGTGGCCGAATTCCAGATGGACTTGCTGCTGCCGCTGGTCGATGAAGACGCCTGCTCGGGCGGGCAAGAGCAAGGAGACCCGAATGAGCGACACCATCAAGCTCGGGATCATCATATGTGATCGATACCGGCGCTGCGCCGGCGGAAAGTGCTTCCGCGCGCTGAGAAACAGGGACGGGGCGTTCAACCGGTACGTGGACCGCGAAGTGGAGTTGGTGGGGTACACGACCTGCGACGGTTGTCCGGGTGGCAACGTCGAGTACCTCGGCGAAGAGATGGTGGGCAACGGGGCACAGGTCATCCACCTGGCTACCGGGCTGGTGGTCGGCTTCCCGCCATGTCCGTACATCGAGGACTTCAGGGCCTTCCTCGCGACCCGGTACGGTGTGGAGGTGATCGTCGGGACTCATCCCATTCCAGCCACGTACCTGGACACGCACGCCCGGCTCGGGACATGGGACGATCCTGCATGGGGACCGCTTCTCGAGCCCATCCTGGCGGACGATCTCACCCGCGAGGCTTACGACTGAAGGCGCGCGCGACATACCGGGGCGAGAGGTTCCGGCGGTCCATTTCGCTGGCTTGTGCCACAAACCGCGAACCGTAACTTGAGCCCTCCGGATCACCAATCCCGAGCCCCGGTCATGTCGCAGCCATCAGACATTAGTACAGCCGAAACCGCCGATGTCGCCATTCC
>JAMJQV010000150.1 GCA_023554435.1 Gemmatimonadota bacterium
TCGACCGTCGTCGAGATGCCGCTACAGGCAGCCAGCAGGAAGGCCGCTCCGATGGCGAGCAGAGCTGAATTGCGCAACGTTCCGTCTCCTTGTTTGATCACACCCGAATCTGGAAGCGACAACCTACTGGGCCTCCCTAGCAACAGTCACTTGATACGCCACGCCCCGGGGAGGGGTCCGCTGGACAGTCTCCCGGGCCGACGGGCCGCTCGGCTGGCACGACGGAGCGCGTCAGGCTCGGCAGATTCCGCCCTCGGCTTCACAAGCCTCGCTGTAGGCCCGCGCGAGCCATCGCAGCAGCGTTCCCCCTGCTTCGGCCGGACTCCGCCCAAGGGCCACGATGCCGTCCTCGTGACCGCCCATGGCGAAGATCTGGCGTTCGGGAAGGACGGTCTCCCGGTACAGCCGACCTACCTCGAGGGCCATCTCCGGTGTGCCGTACGGTACCGAGGGATCCGTCTCAGGCAGGCCCAACGATCGCCTGCGGCGCCACAAGACGGGACTGTGAGCGTGGAGCACACTGCGGACGAGTGGGCTCGCATCGTAGGCGGCGGCGTGCGTCATGGACTCCGACGAAGGCATCACGCAGCCGTGGCTACGGACCCGGTTCGCCCGGTAGTCGTACTCGTCCACCACGGCGAAGTCGCCGAGGCCGATGCACCGGTTCCCGGACGTCTGGGAGCCCGTGATGAGGAACGAGCGCCTGCCGAGCGCGGCGCTACGCGGACCGATCCGGGCACTCACGTTGCCGTACCCGGCGCCCTCGTACAGTCCGGGCTCCTGCCCCACGAGCCCCGTGAGGGCCATGATCTCCCGCCACGCGATCAGCTCGCACACCAGTTCACCGAAGCGGCGCGTCTCCAGCTCACGCTGCTCGTGTTCCGCCTCGAACTGAATGACGCCTTCGTGGCTCATGCCGGGTCGCTGGTGACAAGTGATGACCTATAGTTAGGATCCGCTTCCCCGACCCCGCACGCAACCGTCCATGGTGTGGTCTCCGCCCCGGGGTTCTGAATCGCCACGCTGCTCGAGGTGAACAGGAAAAGCACTATCAGCATTCAGCAATATTGTGCGGATCAGCCCGTCCCTGGATCTCCTAAGTCACTGTCCCATAAGACTCTCGAATCGGGCACGGAAGTGGCTGCCTTCCCCGCGCGACCCTGCGTCGCCACCCTTGTCGATCATGCATTTTGCGTGCGGGTGAGCGACGATGTTCAATCCGGCTAACCGCAAATAGCGTGTTTTGCCTAATCTGTGGGTATGACTATGCGTAGAATCCTGACTTTGAGCCTCTGTATCCTCTTCTTTGCGGCCGTCCCGATCCAGGCCCAGGACGCCACGGCGCCGGTCTCCCATGGTGCCCGGTTCTCGTCCGGGCTCCTGATGGGATACAGCTCCGGCTTCGGAGTGCAGGCGTTTGGAGTGGCCTCGGACTTCGCGGACGGATTTCCTCTCCAGGCACGCCTGGGTCTCGGTTTCACGTCGGTGGATGCCGGGAGCCCGCCGGATGCCCGGCGAGTGTTCATCAACAACGCCACCAACGGAATCCCGGAGGAGAGCGGACAAACCTGGGGCTTCAGTCTCGACGTGGGCTACCCGGTCAACCTGTTCTCGATGAAGCAGGCGTTCCTCGTGGGCGGCGTTCGCTACGCCCGGTTCAAGGGCAACTTCAAGTACGTGGGTGGAAACGAGGACTTCGACGTGAAGAGCAGTCATTGGGGCCTGGGCGCTGCATTACAGAGCTATTTCCCGATGAGTGGGAGGTTCGATCTCGTACTGGATGCCGGCCTCGACTACTACTTCTCGAGCACTCTCACGGGACACGATACGGCGTACGACCCGGACGGCACGGCCGTGAATCCTCGTGAAGACTACACGTACTCGGACGCTGACGCGGCCATTGGGCAGCCGACGTTCCGGCCGATCCTGATGTTGGGCATGAACTACCGGTTCTGATGGACCGAATGGACCTCAGACAGGGGCAGGGCCGGGCACGTCGTCCAGGCCGACCTCGCTCACCAGGCGGCCAAAACGCGGATCCGTGCGGAGGGGCTCGAAAGCCGGGTCCACGTTGAGGAACACCAGGTACCACGAGCGCTGACGCAGGGCCACGTTCAGGCATTCGAATGCCCGGTCCAGGTCGCCGAGGCCGATGTACACGAGCGCGAGGTGGTCCGGGGCCACCTCCTTGCCCAGGGGCAGCTTCTCGAGCCGCGCCAGCGTCGACAGTGCGTCGTCGCGGCGCCCCGCCCTGGCCTGGGCGAAGGCAAGAAGAGCCGTGAGGCCGTTCTTGCGCCGCACGCGCGGGATCCAGCTTTCGCATACGTCGATCGCCCTGTCGGGCTCGCCGGCCTGCACCAGGGCAGGACCGAGAAACCACGGCGCGAGAACGAACTCGGGATCCTGTTCCAGCGTCTGCTCATAGCTGCGAATCGCGGCCCGATAGTCGCCCAGGAAGTAGCGAACCCAGCCGACGCCGAACCCGATGGTGGACGAAAGCGGATCCAGCGCGTGCGCGATATCGAGTTGCTCCAGGGCTTCGTCGAAGCGTCCCATGGCCACCAGGAACTCCCCGAACCAGTGGCGAGCGACCGCGTAGTCCGGGTTTCGCTCCAGCGCCGCACGGAAACCCTCCTCGGCCCCCGTCCAGTCCCACCCGTACATGAACCGGGCGTAGGCCAGGGACGTGTGAGGCTCGGCCAGCGAATCATCCACGGCAACCGCGGACGAAGCGGCCGACACGGTCTTGGTGTACGCCTCGATCGACGAGAGGTGACGATACCACCCGAGGATGCTGTAGGAATCAGCCAGGCCCGCCCAGGCGAGGCCGTAGCGATCGTCGATGGCGATCGCCTTCCGAAACAGTTCGATCCCCTTCTCCAGCTCGTTCGCGGTTCGCCGGTTCCAGTGGTACCTGCCCTGCAGATACAGGGTGTAGGCCTCGAGGTTGGCGGTACCCGGCCGAACGATCGACTCTCCGGTTCCCAGCTTCGCCTTGAGCGTCTCTACGATGGCGCGCGCCACCTCGTCCTGGATCGCGAAGACATCGCTCATTTCACGATCGTACCGCTCGGACCAGAGATGGTATCCATGTTCGCAGTCGATCAGCTGCGCGGTGATCCGGACCTGGTCGCCGACCGTGCGGACGCTCCCCTCGACCAGGCATCCCACTCCCAGCTGGGCTCCGATCTCCTGGACCTGCTCCTCCCGCCCCTTGAAGGCGAATGACGAAGTCCGGGCCAGGACCCTCAGGTCTTCGATCCGGGTCAGGGCGTTGATGATCTCTTCGGCGATCCCATCCCCGAAGTACTCCTGGCTTCCGTCCGGGCTCATGTCCACGAACGGAAGCACCGCGATCGACTTCCGATCGGTAGGCTCGCGGACGGCCGCGTAACCGACGGCCTGCGCCGCGCCCCCCGTCCGGATCGGAGCAGGTACGGCCGTCGCGGCGGGACCCGTCCGAACGAATCCGCTCGTCGTGAAGTCGAAGAACCAGCCGACGAGGATGGCAATGGGAAATCCGGCCAGTACCACCAGCGCCACAAGCGTGTTGGTCCAGCCCGGGAAGTTCAGTGCCGAGCCCAGGTTGCCGGCGCCTTCCAGCGCGGCGAGCCCGACCAGGACGTAGAGAATCACAACCCGGAACAGGCGACGACGACGAACCTCCTCGAAGAGAGGTGCGAGTTTCGAACTCAGCTTGCTCACGAACAGCCTCGGAAAGGGCGACATCCAGACGAACACCAATGCCCCGTCGGGGCATTCGGCATCCGTGATGGGGGGTACGGATGTCGGGCCGATGCAATCCGGCCCCCTTCGAACGGAACGCTCGATCGACGGCTCTATCCGTATATCTAGGGAGTGTGGCCGCGTTTGTTCCACAATCTGACGCGCGTGGGGACCCCTGGGCCTACCGTGTCGTTCGCCTCTCTCTCCCTTATAATGGTGAACATGCCGATCAAAGCAGCCGTCATGACTGGCCCCAACAGGCCGATCGAAATGTGGTCGCTGGACGACCCGGTGATCGAAGAGGGCGCCGTTCTCCTCGAGACCGTAGCCAGCGAGGTCTGTGGCACGGACGTGCATTTGAGCCACGGACGGCTCGCGGGCGTGCCCTATCCGATCGTTCCCGGGCACGTGAGTGTCGGGCGCGTGCTGGAGACGGGGGGAAACGTCACCGACTTCATCGGCGACCCGCTCGCGCCTGGCGACGTCGTGACCTTCTACGATGTGCACGAGACCTGTAACGCCTGCTGGTTCTGCCTCGTAGCCGGGCAACCGAACCGCTGCCCGAGTCGCCGTGTGTATGGGATCACCTATTCGGCGCACGACGGACCGCTGGGCGGTTGGGCCGAGCGGATCTACCTGAAACCCGGCGTGCACGTCTTCAGGCTTCCCGAGCCGCTCGGGGCGGACGACGTGATCGGTGGCGGGTGTGGTCTGTTCACGGGCTTTGCCGCGGTGGATCGCAGCGGGCTTCCGATGGGTTCGACTGTGCTCGTCCAGGGCTCGGGACCGGTCGGGCTGTCGGCCGTGGCCATGTCCGTTCTGGGAGGCGCCAGCCTGGTCATCAACATCGGCGACCCGGATGCCCGCCTCGACATCGCTCGCGTGCTCGGCGCTGACGCGGTCCTATCGGTCGAAGGTGACTCTCTCGACGAGCGTGAGAGCGTGATCCGCGACCTCACGCACGGCAGGGGCGTGGACATCGGTATCGAGGCGTCCGGCAATCCAGCAGCCGTTTCCGAGGGACTCCACCTGTTGAGGGACGGCGGCACCTACGTCGTGGCGGGCCATTACACCGACACCGGCGAGACCCCCGTCAACCCGCACATCGACATCAACCGAAAGCATGCGGATATCAGAGGGCAGTGGGGAACGGATCTGGGGCACGTGTATCGAGCCCTCCGGGTCCTGGCCCGGCACCAAGACCGGCTGGACATGTCCCGCATCATTGGCGGGCGCTACTCCCTCGACGACGCGGGCCAGGCGCTCGCGGACGTGGCTGCTCTGAAGATCACCAAGGCCATCATCGAGCCCTGACTGTGGAGACGGACACGTCCTGACCTGGCGTGCGGGTGTTCCGCGGTCAGCTCAGTTGGCCGGCCACCGTTCCGGCATGTATCGATCGGGGACGCCGATGAGCACGAAGCGATCGATCAAGTCTCGCACTGTGTCGGTCCGCGAGCCCGCCTGTACGTCGGCCAACACCTCCCGAGACAGCGTGATCCGACCCGGCGCGTATTCGAGGTAGCCCGCGTTCTCGAACTCATACCATTCGGTCGGGAATTCGAACCGGAGCGCGACGTCGCCCTCCGCACTCGCTGACTCGAGGCGGTAGATCGGATTCACCACCAGCCGCCCCTCGGCGTGAGCCCGACCATCCACCGGCTGGTGTTTTCGGAATGCCGTCTCGTCGTCGGACAGCACTGCCGACAGCCATTTCTGGACTGCGAGTTCTTCCGGCGACGACGAGCGACGCAAGTCCAGCCCTTCCTGGCCCCGGTAGGAAGCCACCAGTTCATCCTCGCCCAGCAGGACATGGGGTATCTCGCCGAAGAGCTGGGCATACCCGTCGACTGTGAGCTCGTGACCCTCTCGCGGCTCGATCGCCGCGTTTCCGAATCTGACGATTCCGATCAACGCATCCGACGCGGTGACACGACGCGCCTCCCGCAGGCACCCGGCCTTGTTCAGCACCAGGTGGAAGGCGTCCGAGCAGAACGCGCTTCCGAAGAAGCCCGACCGGAACGGCAGGGGACGGTCCACCCACTGGCATATGAAGCTGGCCCCGGGCGCCATGAAGTTCCGCGCGATCCACAGACGGAAGTAGTTGCGGTCCACTCCCACGACGGGCCTGTCCCCGGTCTCGCCCGCGCAGAAGTAGTGGGTGAGGTGGCCGGGGCCGCATGCCAGGTCGAGGATCGCTCCTTCCCGCTCCCTGATCAGAGAGGCGACGGAGAGGGCCGCCAGGTGTCGGGGCTGACCGAAGCCGAACGCGAAATGGACGGCCGTTTCGGCTCGCGAGTAGCGGGCCATGTAGAAGTCCATCGCCTCGAGGGCCGTCAACTTCTCGCGATTTTCCAGCAGGTACTCCCCGACCCTTCGTCGGGCCCTGTGAAGCAGACGCCCGCCCGAGAGACGGTTTAGGCGACCCTGGACGCTGACCGGAACGCGAGGCTCGTGGTGCGGATCGGGCCGGATGAACTCCGTCGGGGCTCTCTCTGGGCTGCCCACGTCGGCTGGGGGCCTGGCCAGGAGATCGGCCTCGGGTGTGGCCGGGTTCAGCAACCGGCTGAACGCCTCGGCGTAGCGACGCCTCTCGATCAACCTGCACAGAGACCTGGCGCTTACCCCCCGACCGACCCTGAAGGCAGGCGCCTCTGCCTCCACTCCGATCAGTTGCCCGGGCTCCGCGACGATCAGAACACCCCCGACGATCGGGAACTCGTAACCGCAGCCCCTGCAACGGGTGACACCGAACGACACACCCAACTCATCTTCCTCCACACCGGAACGGAGTGCCAGCGAGTGGGTGCAGAAAGGACATCGAAGAGCGTCAATCGCCGTGGTCCGCATGGTCCTCGCCCGTTTGTGGGATCGCCCGTACCATGACTCATCTATAGCGCGCCGTTGAGTCACGGGACAACCGTACCGGCCGCAACTGCGGGCCGCTATTCTCACCGCGTGTGAGAGTCGAGAGCCAATGTCCGGAAGAGGTTGATGACGAGAAGACAGAAGCAGGCAACCTGGCCAGGGGTAGCGGCGTCAGTCGCGCTGTTGGCGAGCGCCTCCGGCGCGAACGGGCAGATCATCAACACGCTCCGTGGCTGGAGCGAAGACGAGGTGGGATGGTCGGGCGAGGTCGCGGCAGCGATCGCCATCGCGCAGGGAAACACCGAGTATTTCGAGCTCGACCTTAGCGCGGCGGTCCAATATGCCGGAGACAGGCACAGAGTGCGTGCGCTGGCGGACGTAGATCGACGAACGGCGTCCGGGGTCGACATCGCCGAGGCCACCCTGATACACCTTCGGCACAACTATCGGCTGACTCCGGTCGTGCACTCGCTGCTCTTCATCCAGGTGCAAAACAACCCGTTCCAGCGCATCGACAGCCGTTTCCTTCTGGGTCTGGGAGCGAGGTTCGACGTAGTGCGAGCCGAGACCTGGGAGGCATCTCTGGGCGCATCCTACATGCGCGAGAGTGAGAATCTCACGGACGATGACTCCGGACCTGCGCGCAGGAACAGGGGAAGCTTCTTTGCCAGCGTCTTAGGCAAGCTCACGAAGCAGGTTCTGGTGGACGCATATGCGTTTTATCAACCCGTCATCACGGACTGGTCAAACGCTCGGGCATCCGTTGGCAGCAACCTGGACGTAGCCCTGGTCGGCCAGCTCGCGCTGGTCGTCGGGTTCCGGTTCGCGTACAACTCCGAGCCGGCGCCAGGAGTAGAGACGGACGACATGTGGCTGAGAATGGGCGTTCGATTCAACTTCTAGAGACAGGCTCGAGCACTGGGTTGCTTTGCAGCAGATCCCCGAGACGAGCGCGAACGCGAACACCATGTACTGGAGGAGTCGGGAATGTCAGTGGTGGCCCAGATCACCCTCATGCTTGCCGCGTTTCTTTGCTCGCTCGTCGCGGGCTTTCTGTTTGCGTTCGCGGTGGTCATCATGCCCGGGATCAGGAACCTCGACGACGGGGCATTTCTCAGGGCCTTCCAGGAGATGGATGGCGTCATCCAGCGAGGCAATCCACTGTTCGGCCTCGTTTGGGTCGGCTCTGTGTTGGCGTTGGTGGCGTGTCTGGCCCTGGGCGTAGGACAGGTAGCCGGTCTGGAGAGAACGCTACTCGTCCTGGCCGGCGCCATCTATCTGCTCGGAGTCCAGTTGCCGACACTCGTCGTCAACATCCCACTGAACAACCAACTTCAGGCGCTGGATATCGAGGGCGCAGACGAGACCACCCGCCGTTCAGCGCGTGAGCGGTTCGAACCGCGCTGGAATCGGTGGAATGCGCTCAGGACGGCGCTGGCTGTCCTGGCGTCGGCGATGTTGGTGGTCTTTCTGATCCGGCTTTGATGCGCGAAGCGAAGCATTCCGAGCACGCCGCAGGCGAGCGCAGGACCACCCCGGACCGTGGCCTTGAGGACGTCGTTCAGCTTTGAGGAGTCATACGCCCGAAGGGATTCGCCGCTGCGCGAAGCGCAGCATTCCGAGCACGCCGCAGGCGAGCGCAGGACCACCCCGGACCGTGGCCTTGAGGACGTCGTTCAGCTTTGAGGAGTCATACGCCCGAAGGG
>JAMJQV010000151.1 GCA_023554435.1 Gemmatimonadota bacterium
CCCGGACCTGGCTGAAGGCGCTGCCCGAAACGAACACGCCGCCGTGGTCCGCCAGGGACTCGATGCGGGCCGCCACGTTGACGCCCTCGCCATAGATGTCGCCGTCCTCGGCGGCGACGATGTCTCCTACGTTGATTCCGATCCGGAACTGGATCCTGCTCTCTGAGGGTACGTCCTTCTCGAGGTCCGGCATCGCCCGCTGGATCTCGGCCGCACACTCGACGGCGTCTACGGCACTGGCGAACTCGGCCAGCAGCCCGTCACCGGTGCCTTTGACGACGCGTCCATGGTGATTGGCGATCGAGGGATCGATCAGGTCCGCGCGGTAGGTCTTCTGGCGGGACAGGGTCCCGGCCTCGTCGCCTTCCATGAGGCGCGAGTACCCGACCATGTCGAGTGCGAATATGGCGGCGAGCCTGCGTTCCATCCCTTCCCTCCAGGGGGTGTCGGGTGGACGTCTTCTGCGCAGATCATGGACCGCGGAGTATGCCTGATTCTATGCAATCGCCTCGCCCTCCGCGACTTCCGGAAGCCCTGTTGCCACGGTTTCGGCGTATCGCTTCAGGCCCTTGAGCCCCTCGCGCATCTCGCGCCGCACCAGGAGGCTGACGATCGCGGCGTCGATCGCGGCGCCCACGGGTCCCAGGTGTGTGTCGTACTCGACCCGCGTCGCCACGACGACGTGGTCCTCCGCATCCTCGATCCGCCACGTCTCCCGCACGGCCTTGATGGGGAATGGGACTCGAACCACGTCGAACTCGAATCCGGAGCCGTCGTCCCACTCCACCACGGATTCCTCGAGCCTGAATCCCCAGAAATGCCGCATCACGCGGTACGCGCCGACGCCGGACTCCACGTCCCCCACCGGACTGGAGCTCCGCAGGTAGGGCGCCCAGGTCGCGACGCCGCTGAAATCGCTGAGGAGGCCCCACACGACGGCATGGGGAGCGTTGATCTGGATTCGGTCCTCGAGCGTGCGCATCTGGAGAGATTCCGCCGTCGAAACACGGTCAGAGAAGTTAGACATCGAGCCTCTAAGCCCATAGACTATCACCATAACGGTCACAGCCAAAGGGTGCAGAGATGAGGCTCTCCTCGCGGGCGTCCGTAGCGGACTCGTTCTCTTCCCTCGTCGCTGACGAGGGATCCGATTTCGCCCTGACCGATGGATCGAGGGTCGCCGTCGTAGGCGGTGGACCTGCCGGTTCGTTCTTCTCTCTCTTCCTGCTCAAGATGGCGCAGTCGCTCGACCTCGACGTCGAGGTCGACATCTACGAACCCCGGTCGTTCGGCCACTGTGGTCCCGCGGGGTGCAATCACTGCGGAGGCATCGTCTCCGAGTCCCTCGTCCAGATCCTGGCCGCCGAGGGAATCAACCTGCCTCCCGAGGTCGTGCAGCGGGGTATCGAGTCCTACGTAGTCCACATGGACGTGGGCAGCGTGGCCATCCAGAGCCCCTCGGGCGAGCAACGCATCGCGGCCCTGTACCGGGGCAACGGCCCGCGCGAAGGAGGTGACAGCCCGTGGGACAGCTTCGACGGCTACCTGCAGGGCATAGCGACCGAGCGGGGGGCGCAGGTTGTGCGACGGCTCATCACGGATGTGCAGTGGCGTGACGAACGCCCCTGGCTGATTGGAGCCGACGGAGAGGCCGAGGGCTACGACCTGGTGACCGTGGCCAGCGGCGTGAACAGCAACTTCATCAAGCTGCTCCAGGACCTCCCGGCGGGCGTTCAGCAGCCGAAGACGACTCGTACCTACATCTGCGAGTTTCGCTCTACTCCCGAAGAAGTGCTCCGGGTGCTCGGCAACTCGATGCACGTGTTCCTGCTCACCATCCCCCGCCTGGAGTTCGCAGCGATCATTCCGAAGGGCGAGTTCGTGACGGTGGTGATGCTGGGCGAGGAACTGGACCAGGAGATGGTGCACGCGTTCCTGCAGGACCCGGTGGTCGAAGCGTGTTTCCCCACCGACGCCACACCGTGCGTGTGCAGCTGCTCTCCCCTGATCAACATGGGGGCGACGAAACGGCCGTACGGGGACCGGGTCGTGATGATCGGGGACAGCGGAGTCACGCGTCTCTACAAGGATGGGATCGGAGCCGCGTTTCGGACGGCGAAGGCCGCGGCTTCAACGGCGGCCATCCAGGGCGTATCGGCCGAGGCCTTCGAGAAGCACTACTGGCCCACCTGCCGCGGAATCGCGAACGACAACGCGATCGGGAAAGTGATCTTCGGGACCACGACGTTTCTCAAGATGTCGAAGATCCCGCGCCGCGGAATCCTGCGCATGGCCTCGCGCGAACAGGCGAATCCCGACGCGCCGCGGCACATGAGCTCCCTGCTGTGGAACATGTTCACGGGTAGCGCTCCCTACAAAGAGATCCTCCAGGGCACGTTGCAC
>JAMJQV010000152.1 GCA_023554435.1 Gemmatimonadota bacterium
CCGGGCGAGCGTAGAGCGGATCCTGGAGGTCCAGCGGCAACTTGAGTACCTCGATCGGTACCTCGGTCCGTCGATCCCGGGTTCGATCGGCGTGGACCCGCCCGAGGTGCCCGCCCTCACGCCGTGAACTGATTCGTCCCCCGGCGCGTTATCTCCTGTAAGACGGTCGTGAGAAAACCAGGCGCGACTTCTACGCGGCCACGGCCTCTCGCATCAGGTCGTCACTCATTTCCGCGATGAACGCGAACATTTCGCGGGCCGCCGCGACCATCCGCTCTCCCTGCGGCTCGTCGAAGCCCGCCTCGTTCATGCGCGCCCGGTACGCCTGCCAGGTCGAACGCTGCTCTTCGCCGTACGGATCGAGGTAGGACATCGCGCTGATCCCAGGGACCTGCTGCAAGGCGCGGGCGATGAACCGGTTCCCGTTCATGCTGCCTTCCAGGACGTAGTTGTAGCCCAGGAGAGACAGCGGATCGGACTCCGATTTCAGCGCGATCGACTGGACGGCCAGCTGAGTGGAGGGAAGCGGAGCCACGTCCTCCGCGTCGATCCCGAACGCCGCCAGGTCCGCCCGCAGGTGCCCGACATGCAGTCCCTCGTCCACGACGATGGTCGCGAGCGGCTCGTGGTCACTCTCCCGTGCCGCAATGGCCTCCCACAGAGCCTCGTGCACGACGAACATCTGGCCCAGCCAGGCGGCGTAGGTTTCCGGCGCCAGCTCTCCGCGAACCATCTCCCTCTGCAACTGCCGGCGCTCCGCGTCGCGGTGCTGCTCGGCCGTGGCCTCCTTGAGCGTCTCCATGATCCGCGTGCTGTCATAGGTCATAGGCGTATTCCATTCAGGTCAGGTCAGGCCCCGCCACGCGAGGAAGCCGACAGCCAACCAGGCCAGGCCCTTGATGAGGAAGAACAGGAAGCTGAACTGGAGGGCGCGCTTCAGAAACGTCCTCCAGCGGGCTCCTGCAGGAGCGATCCCCGAGGCCTCTTCTGTATCCGTTGCGCTTCCGGTGACTGTTGTCATCGTTGTACTTACGCTAGTTGAGAATGAGTCGCAATTAGAGTCGGGAGTGTAGCGCTGGATTGCGGGGGGCGCAAGCAAGAGCCGCTGGAACGCGAAAGGCCCGGCTTTGCGCCGGGCCCTTCGAGGAATGAATCGCTGGGCCGCCGAGGAGGCGAGAGACTTTGCTACGGTCCGCGCGTCCTCTCGCCCTCGACCAACGCTTCCTGAATCGGAATCTTGGGTCCGATGCTCGCGTAGATCGAGTAGCTGAGCCCGAACAGGCCCAGGAACCCGGCCGTGATCGCGATTTCGATCCAGCCGAAGGGAGGGCCCTCACCGTGCCAGGTCGAGGGTACCACCGCCATGTACTTCTCGAGCCAGAACCCGACGAGGATGATCAGGCCGACGAAATACAGGTGACGCGAATTCATCTTCGGAATCCGCCACAGCAACAGGGCGAAGGGGATCGCGAACACCAGCGCCATCTGCAGATACAGAAGCGGAGCGAAGCCGTTGTCGAGCCGCTGCTCGAAGAAGATCGTCTCACGCCCCAGGTTCCCGTACCAGATCGGCAGGTACTGTGAAAACCACATGTAGCTCCAGAAGATCGTGAAAGCGAACATCAGCTTGCCAAGATCGTGGAACTCGTACTTGCCCCAGACATCGTCGAGGTGGTAGCGGCCCCGGTAGCGGTGCGCGATGACGGCGACGAGTGCGAGAAGGCACAGCCAGCCGCTCATGAAGTACAGGGGTCCCCAGATCACGCTGTAGAAGCCGGGGATCAGCGACATGGTCATGTCGAACGCGACGAGGCTGAAGATCAGCACCCACGCCAGGATCAGTACGGGTCCCAGCCAGGACATGATGCTCCTGGATCGGGCCGCCTCTTCTTGGTCTCCGCGCCAGCCGCGCGAGAGCCGCTCAAGGTATCCCTTCCTCCAACCGGTCTGCCTCTCGGCCGCCGCCCGTGCATCGGGTCGCAGGGACACCCGGAGGAAATACATGCTGAGGCCGTACAGGACGAGTAGCAGGATCACGCCGCGCGCAAAGACACCATTGTGCGTCAGCCACTCCCGGTTGATGTGCCCTTCGATCGGCTGCATCCACGGGAAGATGTATTCGGCGCCCCAGTACATGCCGACGAACACCAGTAGCGAAATCGGCAGAAAGCCGCCGGTGGCCTCGGCCACTCGGCGGAAGGGCTTACCCCAGTGTCCCTTGGCCGCGACCAGTATGGCGCCGAAGATCACGCCGGCCTGGGCGACAGCCGTCCAGTACAAGAAGTTGATCCACACGGCCTGCCACGCGCGCTGCGGAGCGCGGCCGATCGCGATATAGAAACCGACGACTCCCACGACGATCGCCACGAGCCACAGAGCTCCGGCGAGGCCGCTGATACGGCCCGAGACCGTGTTGAGCGCCAGTTCCTTCGTCTTATCTGAATCGTGCGAGCTCAAAGTATCGCCCATCCATTCGTGCGTACGGTGTCGGTCCGGTTACTCGGCGACAGGAGCTTCTTCCTGCAGCTGTCGGACGTATTCCACCAGGTACCACCGATCCTCGTGCTGCACGCGCCGGTACGACGGCATCACACCGCGTCCGTTCGCGATCATCCCGTAGATGTATCCATCCGACAGGTCCAGGGCCCGCTCCGACAGCAGGTTGAGCGTCGGCAGCGGTGGCAGGCGATTGGGCCCGACCACCGGACCGTCTCCGGCCCCGGTCTCGCCGTGGCACATCACGCAGAACTGGAGGTAGAGGACTTCTCCCTGCTCCAGGTCCTCGGCCGTGCCTTCGAGCGGATTCGTGAGCAACGTGTCTGCCGCCAGGAGGTCCAGGTGCCGAGCCGATCCAGCCGGGACCGTCCCCGGAACGGGAGCCAGAGGCTCCGCCTCGTAGGTCTCGACGGAGGGCTGCGTCGTCATGGTCTCGAACCACGGCACGTACTTCACCTGGTCATCACAGGCCGACGTTGTCACGACGGCCGCGATAATCAGGGCGCTGACGCGCAGGTCGGGTCGCAGGCTCATACGCCCACCTCCACCTCGACAGCGCCGGCATCACGCACCAGCGACTCCACTCCGCTCTGCTCGGCTCCTGCCGCGGCGGGCACGTAGACCCCGAAGCGGTCCTCCGAGAAAGTCGTCCGGTACTGGGCCGACAGGCGACCCGGTTTCTTCGTGTGGTGCAGGACCCCGAGGAACCCGAACAGTCCGGTGAACAGAATGGTCATCTCGAACATGATGATGAAGTAGGCCGGCCACGACAGGATCGG
>JAMJQV010000153.1 GCA_023554435.1 Gemmatimonadota bacterium
AGGCGTGCATGACGCCGACTTGCTGGCCGTTGTATTCCGTGGTCACCGTGGAAGCGAAGGGAACGTCCGCGAGTTCGGTCACCGGCAACGCGTCCATATCGGCCCGCAGACCCACCACCGGACCCGGCCTGCCGCCGCGGAGAACTCCGACTACGCCCGTATGTGCCACGTCGGTTCGGACTGCATCGAAGCCGAGGGAACGGAGGTGCTCGGCAACGATGCCGGCCGTGCGGAATTCCCGATTCCCGAGTTCCGGGTTCTGGTGCAGGTCACGGCGCCAGGTGATCACGTCCCCTGCTATCGCCGAGGCACGGAGGTCGATCTCCGCGTGCAGGTCACGCGCTGCCTGCGCGAGCAGTTCGACAGGGGAGCCGATCAGGACGGTGACGGCCGCGACCAGTACGCACACTCGAGGCAAGCTCACTCGCTGCCCTCCCACGGTGCGAAGACCATCACGACGCCCGAATCATTCTCCAATTCCAGCGCTTCACCTCGCAGGAAAAGCCGGGTCGCCGCTTCCAGGTTCCGCAGGAAGGCCTGCTCCAGGTCCATCCGGCCATCGGGACAGGCCATCATCGTGGCTCCCTTCGGTCCCTGCACGATCTGGTGACCGTTCTCGATCATGAAGTCACCGAAGTACCGGTTGCAGCCGTCGAAGCCGCCGACCCGTCCCTCTTCTCTGAGACCGAGGGTGACTGGATTGTCAGCCGGCAGCGAGGCCAGCGCGCCATTCACCAGATCCGTCGTCGTCGCGTCTCCCAGGTCCGCCGCCGGACCGAACGACTCCAGCTTCCAGGGCCTGAGAATCGGGTTTCCATCCGCTCCACCGGGCTCCACGGGCATCTTCTCCAGGACCTCGATCAAGGTCCAGCGGATCGACGAAGCATCGGCGGGCGGATCCGCCACGTGTGTCTCGCTGATCATCAGCCGGTAGTCGTAGCCGGCCTCGTGTTCGAACCCGTCGATCGGGTCATACCACAGAGTCCAGTCATCGTCCGCGCTTTCGCGCACGTTCAGGCACTGCTGCGGACCGACCCCGACGCAGTCGGACACGAAGTGAGCGACCAGGACTTCCTTCTCGATCCCTGCCTCGGGCCCGCCGGTACCGTCACTGCACGCTGCTGCGGCCAGGACGATCGCCGCCCCGGAAAGGACCGTCTTCGTTCTCTTTTTCATTGCCGGCTCCTTCTCGCATGATCTTCACTCGGAGCGCACGAGCGGGCGCGTGAGACATGTCGGCCCGCCACCGCCCTTCGCACTGATTTCCCGGCCTCGATACGTATGCACCTCGGCACCCGCGGCCTCCAGGCGACGGCGCGTGACCGGGTTTCCGTCCAGGGCGACGCAGCATCGCGGCCCTACGGCCAGCACGTTGCAGCCCATGCCCTCAAACTCTTCGTCCGGCACTTCGACCAGTTCGTATCCCTTCTTGAGAAGGAGCTGGCGAAAGGGCACCGGAAGCAGCGGAGAGTAGACCACGGCCAGGTCCCGGTCCACCGGGCTGAACATGGACATCAGGTGAAATACGTCGCCCGGGCCGTGCCAGTGAGGAAGGGGCACTGGAACGACTCTTTCCACGCCACTGCCGAGCAGCGCGCGCAGTTGCCGGATCCCCTCCGCATTCGTCCGATAGCCGAGTCCGACAGCGACGTTTCGCTCGTCGATCCACGCCACGTCGCCACCCTCCATCCGTCCGGAGCCGGTGATTCGCCCGACGATCGGCACGTCGAGGTCGCGCAGAGATCTCTCGGCCGCGCCCGGCTCCGTCTCGCGCGCCTGCTTCCCCATGTTGCACAGGATGGCGCCACGATCGCATATGACCGTCGCATCCCTGACGTATACGGAATCGGGACCCGTGGCCGGATCCGGCGGCGCCAGATGAACCTCGGTCCCGAGCCGCTCCAGGAGTTCCTGGAACGCCTCGTACTCCGCTACCGCACCCGCGAAATCCGGGCGAGCCAGGTACGCCAGATCCTCCCAAGAAGAATCCAGCGCCGGCTGGTCTCCAAACGCGTCTCGGGCATGTTTC
>JAMJQV010000154.1 GCA_023554435.1 Gemmatimonadota bacterium
ATCGGATGCTGAAGGACTACGTGAGCGGTGCGACCTGAGCCGTTCGAGGTGCGCTGTATCGCGACATGCCGGGACGATGTACGATGGTCTCGGCATTTCCTGACCGGGTAGCTCAGCTGGCAGAGCAACGGACTTTTAATCGTACGCCTTAGCTGTCTGGAGAGACCAAGCCCGGTTCCGTGGGCTTAATGGAACCGGGCTTTCTCTTTGAAGTCCCTATGAGGCGCCCCAGTTCAGCAGAGCGTTCAGCAGAGCAGGGGACCATGCAGTAGCAGTCTGCACATACTACTCCTCCTCGAACCCCTGCGTACTGAACTTCAGCGTCCGCGCGTTTTCGGTCACTGTTCGTACCACATTCTCCGGCACCCCCTCCGGCACCCGCGCCTCGATCTCGAGCGTAAGGCTCACATCGGCCCCCTGAAGTCCGGCCAGGTGCGCAATCACCTCCTCGGCGATCTGTCCCGCGTCCCGCCCGAGACGGGTTGGACTCAGGTCAACGCTCCCGTGGAAGCGCGTGAGCTTCTTCTCCGGGGGCGGCGTCGGACCGGGTCCTGGCCCCGGTCCAGCGATACGCTGCCCGCGATCTCCGGCTACTCGGTCGTCGGGACCGACCAGGATAGCTGGTACGACGACCGGGACGTGATCCCGGCACCAGCGGCCGGAGCCGCCTTCCACGGTCAGAACGCCGACTATCCGGGGACCGCTCCCTCCTGTCAGGACAACGGCGACGGCACCGTCACCGACCTGGTGACCGGGCTGATGTGGTCACAGAGCCCGGACATGGACGGGGACGGGGATATCGATGCGAGCGACAAGCTCACCTACTCCGAAGCGACCTCCCGCGCCGCCTCGTACCGCGCTGGGGGCCACTCCGACTGGCGGCTGCCCACGATCAAGGAGCTGTACTCCCTCATCCTGTTCAGTGGCATCGATCCGAGCGGCTACGAAGGCACTTCGACCGCGTCGCTGGTGCCGTTCATCGATACGGACTACTTCGACTTCGCCTACGGCGATACGGGTGCCGGAGACCGGATCATCGACGCGCAGTATGCCACGTCGACGGAGTACGTGGACGTCACCGGAGGTGGGGAGGCGACCCTGTTCGGCGTGAACTTCGCCGACGGACGCATCAAGGGCTACGGCCTGTCTCTGTTCGGACGGGAGAAGACGTTCTTCGTCATCTACGTGCGCGGCAATCCGACCTACGGGGTGAACGACTTCCAGGACAACGGCGACGGCACGATCACGTACCGGGCGACCGGCCTGATGTGGATGGCAACGGACAGTGGCGTGGGGCTGAACTGGCAGGAGGCGCTCGCCTACGCCGAGAGCTTCGAGCATGCGGGCCACGCCGACTGGCGACTGCCCGATGCCAAGGAGCTCCAGAGCATCCTGGACTACTCTCGCGCGCCGGGGACGACAGGCTCCGCGGCCATCGATCCGCTGTTCAGCAGCACCGGCATCACGAACGAAGCGGGTGAGCAGGACTTCCCCTCGTACTGGTCCAGCACCACGCACGCGAACTGGTCGCAGGTCGCGGGTGGCTACGCAGCCTACGTGTCCTTCGGGCGGGCGATGGGATACATGAACCGTTGGGTCGACGTGCACGGGGCGGGGGCGCAGCGAAGTGATCCAAAGGCGGGTGATCCGGCCGACTATCCGACGGGTCACGGCCCTCAGGGCGACGCGATCAGGATCTACAACTACGTGCGTCTGGTGCGGGAGATGTAGCGCGGCTCTAGCGAATTCCTCTGAGGGACTCAGTCGCCGAAAGGTGGGATGGCAGGATGTTGAGGCTTTGCCCCTAGAGTCGCAGCTGTGAGCCAGTTGCGATTCTCCAGGGGCGGAGCACTCGACTTGAAGTTCCGAGAAGTAGTCAAGCTGCTTGAACTGGATGGCTGGTACCTTGCGCGGACCCGCGGGAGCCACCGACAGTACAAACCTCCGGTGAAGCGAGGTCCGGTCACGGTAGCGGGGAAGAGCAGCGACGACCTGGCAGCCGGGACCCTCAACAGTGTTCTCAAGCAGGCAGGGCTGAAGTGACGAAGCGCTACTTGATCGTGATGGAAGGAACGAGCACCGGTTGCTCGGCCTACTCGCCGGACCTTCCTGGCTGCGTGGCAACGGGTGCAACTGAGCCCGAGGTCGAACAGAGAATGCGTGAGGCGATCGAGCTCCACGTCGCGGGCCTCAAGCAACAGGGAGAACCGGTTCCCGAACCCCACAGCAGCTCTTCATACGTGGAAGTCTCCGCCTGATCCCGAGGTCGGCACGTGGTAGGCGCCTGCGATAGCGAGCGTCTAGTCGCGAGCCCCACGAGCACCGTATCCTTCTCTTGAAACCACCACGGACGCGACCGACTACTTGCTCGTGAGGAAACATGAGCAGAGCGCCACGCAGTGAGCCATCCACTCGCATCCGCGTCCGCGACCGGATCGCCTTTCGACTCGAACGCCTCGTCTTGCGAGGTGTCGGCTACCGGCTGGCACTGGCGGCGGCCATCATCGCCCTGGTGGCCCTCGTCGCAGGCCTTCTGACTATCTGGCTGGTCTCCGACGTTTCCGATTCCGAGGCCATCTGGTGGGCGTTCCTTCGTCTGAGCGACCCCGGGTATCTCGGGGATGACGAGGGCCTCACGCTGCGCACCATCTCGACCATCGTCACGGTCCTCGGCTACGTCCTGTTCCTGGGCCTGCTGGTCGCGATCATGACGCAGTGGCTGAACTCGAAGATCGAGCACCTGGAGTCGGGAGTCACGCCCATCGCGCTGCGCGATCACGTGATCGTGCTCGGGTGGACGGCACGGACCCCGGACATCGTGCGCGGCCTGATCGCCTCGCGTCGGCGCGTCGAGCGCTTCCTCGCCCGCATCGGCGCCAGGAGCCTCAGGGTGGTCGTGCTGGTCGAAGATCTCGACGAAGGCCATCGGCGGGAAATTCGCGACCGCCTGGGGGAGCTGTGGTCGGACCGCGACATCTTTCTTCGCTCCGGCTCTGCCCTGCGTGCAGAGCACCTGGAACGCGTGGCGTACCGCAGCGCCTCGGTCCTGATCCTGCCCGGCGCCGATTTCGGTGAAGACCGGCCCGAGGCCGTCGACGCCAGGACGATCAAAGAACTGTTGTCCATCTCGCGGACCGACGACACCCCTCCGCTGGCAGTAGCCGAGCTGTTCGACGTGAGACGCGTGGCGACGGCGCGGCGCGCCTACGAGGGAGAGAGCGAGATCATCGCCATCGACGACATCGTAAGTCGCATCATTGCCCAGAGCACGCGGCAGCGCGGTCTCTGCAAGGTCTACTCCGAACTGCTGACGCTCAATGACGGGAGTTCGATCCATGTCCGCGCGATCGACGGGTTCGCCGGTGTACGGTTCGAGGACGCCCGCCGCCGCTTCCCCAACGCGATCCTCATTGGCACCACGCCGGCCGGGCAGGGAACACCCAACCTGGCGCCGGGCCCCGATACGCAAATCGAGTCGGATGAGCTGCTCGT
>JAMJQV010000155.1 GCA_023554435.1 Gemmatimonadota bacterium
CTCGAGTTCGTCCGTCCGTGCACGATCTGCCCGCACATGAAGAAGATCACCCTCGAGAACACGCTCGCCTCCCTGGTGGAGCTGAAGCACGAGATCTTCGTCGAGGAGGAGATGCGGCTGAAGGCCCTGCGATCGGTCGAGCGCATGCTGGAGATCGGACGAAAGGACTGATGGGAAGGGCCTTCGCCATCGGCTGGCCGTACCTGCTGATCGTCCTTCACTCGGCCGTCTACTCGGCCATCGCCATGTCGCAGGTCGGCCTGCCCGAGGCGCTGGGCGAAGCGGCGGCCCGGCCCAGCCCCCGCGTCGCGATCACCTTCGACGACCTTCCGTGGAACGGACCCGGCTATTCGGATGCCGAGATCGACGGACTTACCGACACCCTACTGGCGACCCTCACGTCGAGAGGAATCCCGGCCACGGGACTCGTGACCTGCCGTGGCATCCGCGACGGCGCGCCCTTCCTTCGGAAATGGCTCGACGCGGGAATGGAGCTCGGCAACCACTCGACTTCGCACCAGGATCTCAACCGGACCCCGGTGGACGAATGGCTCGCCGACGTGGCGCGCTGTGACGAGGCGGTGAGCGCCGTCATCGAGGGCCCGGTTCGGTGGTTCCGCTATCCGATGCTGCACCAGGGAGACGATCGCTCGATGCGCGATTCGGTGGCCCGCACCCTCGCGGCATGGGGCTATTCCAACGCGCACGTGACGATCGACAACTCCGAGTGGCTGCTGGCCCGGGCCTACGACCTCGCGATGCAGGCCGGAGACCAGGCGGAAGCGGCCGCGATCGTCGAGGCCTACCTGGACCACCTGCGCGAAGCGGCGGCTCATTTCCGGGCCGCTGGCCGGGAGAAGTTCGGACGAGAGGTCGATCACGTGCTCCTGCTGCACGCCAACGCCATCGCGGCGCGTCACGTCGATGACCTGATCGATGGGCTGGAGGCGGACGGGTTCACCATCGCCTCGCTGGACGAGGTCCTGGCGGACCCGATCTACTCGCGGGTGGACGAGTACGTCGGGCCGGTCGGACTGTCGTGGATCTACCGGGCGGCGCCGCTCAGCCCCGACGACCCGTGGGACGACATCGCCGAGGCGGCCCTCAACGATCGGTTCCGCTGGCGCTGATCGCGCGCCGCGGTGTCACCGGTCAGATGCCGGCCACTTCCACCGCCCTCTCCCACACCGCGTCGAACATCTCCCGCGTCAGCCGGCCGGTGAACGTGTTTTGCTGGCTCGGGTGGTAGGAGCCGATCAGGGTGAGGTCCCGCCGGGCCCGCGGTCCATCCGAACCGCCGCCGATCACCGTCTCCGCCTCGTGCCCGAACCTGGGCTTCGGAACGGGAACCTCGTAGTCCAGGTCGCGCAGGACTCGCAGGATGGCGTCCCACGCGAATCCGCCGAGGGCCACGATCGTGCGCAGCTCGGCCAGGGCGCGGACCTCTCGGTCCAGATAGGGCCTGCAGGCCTCCCGTTCGGCGGCCGTCGGCTTGTTGGCGGGGGGAACGCAGCGCACCGCAGCCGTCAGCCACGCGTTCGTCAGTTCCAGTCCGTCGTCCCGCCAGGTGGACTCGGGCCGCGTGGAGAGGCCGGCCCGATGAAGGGCCCCGTACAACCACTCGCCCGAGCGATCGCCGGTGAACATCCGGCCGGTGCGGTTGGCGCCGTGGGCGCCGGGAGCGAGTCCGACGATGAGGATGCGGGCCGCGGGGTCTCCAAATGACGGAACCGGACGTCCCCAGTACTCGTCGGCCACGTAGGCCGCTCTCTTCGTGCGGGCCACTTGCTCGCGCCACTCGACCAGGCGGGGGCAACGCGTACAGGCCACGATCTCCCCGTTGAGGCGCTCGAGCTCGGAGGACCCGGACGAAGCGGTCACGCGATCGGAAGCTCCACGTCGAGCTGTTCCTTGGGAGCGTCCAGCACCACCGAGGTGTTGGTTCCTTCGATACCCGGCAGGCCCAGCATGCTCTTGATCTCCCGGTTCATCTGTGACTCATCGGCGAACCGGCCGATGACCATCACGTCGAAGTCACCGGTGATCTCGTACACGTGCGTCAGGTGCGGGTGCTCGATCAGCGACCGGATGACGACGGGAAGCGCTTCGCCCCGGGCCTTGATGCGAGTGATCGCCACGAGCCCCAGGCCCAGCGCCCGGTAGTCGACCATGGGCCGGTAACCCTGTATCACGCCGCTCTCTTCGAGGTCCTTGAGGCGGTGTCCCACGGTGCTGGCGGCCACGCCCAGCTCCTCGGCCAGCTGGCGGTTGGACCGGCGTGCGTCCTTCTGCAGCGCCCGGATGAGCCGAATGTCCAGGTCTCGGTAGGTCACGGATTCTCTCCCGCCGCTTCTATTGACTCCGGGAGCCCGTCCCGGAACTGTTGGCCGACGCGTTCAATGAGAAAACCAGGGAGTCTCGGTCCGACGCACGCCGGCGATTATTGGACACGCGTTGTGCCTCTTCTTGATTTTCTTCAAGTTTCGCGCTTCACACAAGTGAACGTCGGTCATTCGAACGAAAACCATGGGCAAACCATGAAACGGACGGCGTGCGTGCGTGCCTGGATAGTCGCCGCGTTGCTTCTACCGCTGCCGCTCCTGGCGCAGGAGGACACGGGCAGCGATTCGGTCGATACCGGCCTGGACAACATCTGGTTTCCGGGGGAATTCGCCGTCGCACCCCTGCTGGCCTTCCCACTGGAGATCCGCCCGAGCGCCGCTCTCCTCTGGGTCGAGCGCGACATCGACGACAGCATCGATGGCTGGAACCTGGAAGCACGGGTGGGAATCGGGTTTCGCCTGCCCGTGGTACGGTTTCAGGATGAGGGACCCTCCCGGCCGGCCATCGATCTTGGTTTTGACGTGGGTGTCTGGTCGCGTTTCTTCATGGAAACGCTCGAGAAGGAGCAGATCGACACGGATTGGAAGATCGCGGTCCCCCTCGGGCTGCGTTACCGGATCTGGGACTTCCGCGTGACCCTGCAGCATGTCAGCTCGCACTTCGGCGACGACTACCTGGACGACAACCCGCAGGAGGTCTTTCAGAGCTCGCGCGAGGGCTTCGAGCTCCTGCTGGGGGTGCGTCCGGGTTTCGACGCCCGATTCTACGTGGGAGGTGATCTCAACCTGGGGCGCAGCGAGGACTTCATAGGCGGAGAGGAGCCGGGCGATCCGGTCTTCGTATTCACCACGGTCGAGAAGTGGGCATTCCGCTTCGGCGCCGAGTGGGACCAGACCCGCTGGGGCAGCAAACGGATTGCACCGTTCGCGGCCGCCAACTTCGAGATCAATGAGTTCACGGATCGAATCGCGACCCTTCTGAAGGCCGGAGCGTCGTTCCGGGTCAAGTCAATCAGGCTCTACCTGGACCTCGAGTACCACAGCGGTCCGTCGTCCATGGGACAATTCCGGACGGTGGACGAGACCTGGGTCGGACTCAATTTCATGGGAGAACTCTGAGCAATCTCTGGAACTACTGGACGGAGGGGCTGAATGACCGACGGAACAGAGGGACATCTGCAGGACCGGATTGCCGAGCTGGAACGGGCTCGGGCGCGCGACCGGAGATTGGGACTGGCGGGATTCGTGACGGCGGCCGTGCTGGTTCTCGCCGCCTGGACACCGAGCGGTCCCCAGGACACGGGCCGGGTGGTCGAAATCAGCGCCGGGGCCAACCACACGTGCGCCCGAACGGCCGGGGGACAGGTGTTCTGCTGGGGATCGAACGAGTACGGGCAGCTCGGCACGGGCACGACGCGATTCAACGACCCCACGGGCCGGGGACGCTGCCTGTCACCCGACATTCAGCCGGGCACGTACGCGCCGGCCGAAAGCAGCCCGATGATCGACTGCTCCTCGCGACCGGCGCGGGTAGCGATTCCCTAGAGTAGCCCTAATTCGGGGCCAGGATCTCTTCGAACAGGGATATGGCGCGCGGGTCTCCCGTCTGGCCGAGCCAGAAGATGGAGGCCTGCACCAGTTCGGGATCGTCCCCCTCGCGCGCCACCTGCATCAGGGCGTCGAACCCGGCTCCATCCGGTAGCTGCGACAGGCCGAACAGCGCCGCTTCCTTGACCTCGGTATCGTCGTCGGAGCGCACGATTTCCTCGAGTCCCTCCGTGGCGTGGTCCCCGGCGAGGTGCGCCAGCCAGAAGACCGCGCCTTCGCGCGTATCGGTGTCGAGGCTCCGGTCGCGGGCCATCTCCAGGAGCTCGGGCCAGATCACCACGTCCGCGGCGAGGGATGCTGCGCCGATCGCTTCGTCGCCGTGATCGCCGTCGATGCGGCGGGCCAGCGCCAGCAGGTAGTCGGCTGCCTCGCGCGCCCCCACCGATCCGAGATCGGAACGCGGCGCATCACGGGACGCGCGCGTCCGCCCGACCCACATGTCGAAATCCATGATCCGGGAACCGGACTTCTCGATCTCGACCCAGATCGGACCGTCCTGGCAGCGCCAGTCGTCGTGCTCGTGGGCCCCGTCATCGTCGCCGTTCAGGCTGATGTGGCGGCCGTCGCCGCACACGCCCTCCCGGGCCTCGTAACTGAAGCGCACGCTGCCGTCGGGAGCGGCCTCGACCCGCCGGGCCAGGTCCCCCGCCTCCTGGGCCTCACCGGCCGGAGGCACGAGCAGCCAAGAAAGAACGGCGACGCCCGCCAGGAGCGCCGCCGTCAGGCCCACACCACCCCACTTCATCCTCCTGCCTGTCATCATCCTCACCTCATCCCATGGGCGGTCGCCCCACCCGGGACGACCGCCTCGCCATTTCGATCTACTCGTTCAGGATCTCGAGCAGCACGTCCTGCGCCCGCGGATCGCCGGACTGGCCGATCCAGAAGATCGCGTGCTCTCGCAGCTCCGGGTCCTCTTCGGTGCGGGCGATCTCGAGCATCTTGTCGAACGCAGCGTCACTGTCGATCTGGGTCAGCGTGAACAGGATGTGCTGCTTCATCTCGATGTTGTCGCCGGCCGAGTCGTACATCTGGCTCAGGACGCGAGCATCGACGCTGCCCGTCTGGCCCGCCATGAACAGGGCCATCTCGCGCACTTCGTCTTCCTCGTTCTCGTTCGCGAAGATCGAGACCAACCAGTCTCCGTCCACGGCCCCCGGCATCTGCGTCAGCGCGAACAGGATCTGTTCCCGTACCTCGGGGTCGTCCACTTCGCTGAACATCTGCTTCAGGAGCTGCGCGTTCTCGGGCGACGGGTGCTGCGCGAGCCCGTGCACCGCCATGCCGCGGATCTCTGGATCAACATCAGGCCGCGACGCGTAGTCCCTGAGGATCTGACCGGCCCTGGGATCGTCGGTCTGCCCGAGGGCAAACACGGCCTGACCCTTGATGTCGTCGTCGAGGTTCGGGTCTTCCAGGATCGAGATGGTGGCGTCGATGGCCCGCGGATCGTCCACCTGGCTCAGCCAGAAGACAGCCTGACCCTTCACGTCGGGGTCCGGGTCGTTCCGTGCCACGTCCAACATCAGGTCCAGCGTTTCGTCGGATTCGTGCTGACCGAGGATGAACACGGCCTGTGCGCGGAGTTCGGCAGTCTCAGGCGTACGGTTCTGCAGGACCGTCTTGAGATACGGAATCGCTTTTTCCGGATCGGCCTGGATCAGGGCGTGGAGCGCCATGGCCTTGATGTCGGCCTCCCGATGGATTCGCTCCTGCTCTGCATGCTGGCGTTCCCGGTCCACTTCCCGCCCGGGGTTCCGCTCCCGCTCCCGCTGGCGGGTGACCTCGGCCTGCGCCATTCTCTCGGCCTCGCGGGCCAGTCGCTCGGCCGCCTGCGCATCGCCGCGCCGGGCCAACTCACCCTCGATCCGCACCATCAGCTCTTCGGCGTCACCGCTCGAGGCCGCATCCGGGTACCGCGCCAGCTGCTCGTTCAGCTTGCCGTAGGCCCGGTCGTAGTTACTCCGGCCGCCCATCCGGTAGTAGGCCAGCGCCTGGTAGTAGAGCGCCTCGGCCGAATACTCGGGCTCCTCGTCGAGCGACTGCTCGAACAGCTCGATTGCCCGGCGGTACTCCGCCTCGTTGAGGGCTCGCCGCGCCTGGCGGTAGATGGTGTCGGCCATCGCCGCCGCCTGGTAGGCGAGCTCGGACACCTGCACCATCGCGGCATCTTCGTAGTGCGCCGCGGCCACGGCCTGCGCCGAGATCACGCTCGCCTGCGCCGCCATCTGGATGGCCTGCGCATACATGTCCTCGGCATACCTGGCCTGCGCTTCCTCTGCTCCATCCTGCCCGTTCACCCGTCCCGGCAACAGCAGGACTGCCGCGCAGAGCAGGGCTCCCGATCCCTTCATCATCTTCATCATCGTTCTTCTCCTGTTTCCCTGTGCGTTCTACAGTCCCACCGTAGCCGGCGCGGTCGCCTGGGCGGCCTTGAGCCGGAACAGCAGCTGACTGGATTCCAGTCCTTCGTCGATGATCTCTACTTCCGTCGGATCGCCCGTCCTCAGCTGTACGATCTGTGCCAGCACCAGCTCCAGGTCGCTCAGCAGCCTCCTGAGCTCCGGATCGCCGCCGGCGGGTGAATCGAGCAACAACCGCGTGTCGGTCAGAAGCCGTTTCGACCACGTTCCGATGTCCGCGTCGTTCAGCTGATCCGAGCGGGCATCCACCCGGAACATCGTCAGGAACGTCTCGGTGCGGTTGAGATGCCGGGCCGCGGCGAACCGGTACGATCGTGGCACCGCGTCCGTAGCCCCGTCGGGTGTCCCTTTTGGGGTCACCCCGTCCACGGCTACCGGTACTTCGGAACTTCCGTCGGCCACCGTCGTGGCCGGATCCGGACCTACCAGCGTTCCGCGGCCCAGGACCACGCCGATCACCAGCGCCGCCGCGACCGCCGCCCACCACGGCTGGGGCCGGATGCGCCGGATCGGTACCACGTCGGCGGCCCGCGCCGCCTGGATCACGGCCCACATATCGTCGCGTGGGGTCTCGGGCGGCGTGTGGTACGACTCTCTCGCTACCTTCGCCACACCCGCGTCGAAGCGGTCGGCCACGGTCTCGTCCAGTTCGGTGTCGTTCTGATTCTGGTCGTTCATGCCACTACTTCCTCCGCGAAGTCCGCGAGTTCGACGCGAAGCTTCGCCCTGGCCCGTGAGAGCTGGGCCTTCGACGTACCGGTCGCGACGCCCAGTGCGCCGGCGATCTCGTCGTGTGTGTATCCCTCGATATCGTGCATCACGAAGACGGTCCGGTACCCGTCGGGCAGGCCGTCCACGGCCTGCTGAAGTCGATCGCGCAGGTCGGGCTCGGCGCGGGGCTTCTCGCCCGCCACCGCCCTGGCCTTCTCGAGATCGAATTCTGACGTCCGGAACTTCTTCACTTTTCTCAACCCGTTCAGGACCACTGAGGTCGTCACCGTGTGCATCCACGTGGACAGGGCCGAATCGCCCCGAAACGTATGCAGCTTGTTGAAGGCGCGTATGAAGGCTTCCTGCGTGAAGTCCTGGGCCAGGGCTTCGTCACCCGTCATCCGGTACGCGAGCCGGTAGACCCGGTCCACGTGGGCGTCGTACAGGGCGCGTTCAGCCGCGGGGTCCCCCGCTCGCACCTTTGCCAGAAGCTGTGAGTCGTCCACTCGCTCGAGCTCTTCCTGTCGTCGCCCATTCGGCTTCCACCGGGCCTTCCCCGGCGCCTTCAACCGATCGGACACGACGACCTTTGAAACGGTTGCGTCAAGTTACCGCAGCCCGGCGGTTCGTTTCCATTCCACCCTCGTCCCAAGACGAGCGCCCGCGTTGCGGACGACGCGTACCCCACGTATTATTAACTATTATTAATTCCTGCTTGATGGGGTACCCGCATGACGACCATTGTCTCCATATCGATACCGGTTGATCTCCGGGAAGAACTCGACGCACAGGCCGAGCGGCAGCAACGCTCTCGCAGCTTCGTCGTGGCGGAAGCAGTGCGCGAGTACCTGAGTCGCTGCGACCGTGCCGCATTCGAGGAAGCACGACTGCACACGCTGCGGGAAGGGCTGGCCCTGGAACCGGCCGCGCGGCTCAGGCTTGCGGACGAGCTGTGGCAGGAATTCGCACGGGGCAGCAGCGACTTTCGACCGTGGGCGGCGACGTTCCGTACGTTCGACGAGTTCGAGCGCTGGCGGCGCGAGGGGGAGGGACCGTGACCGCTCGCTCGAGGCTCGCCGAGGTGTGCGGGCTGCTCAATGAACGGGGGGTAGCGTACGTCGTGGTCGGCGGGTTTGCCCTGGCCCTGCACGGAGTCATCCGGGCCACCAAGGACATCGACATCCTCATCGAACCGACCCTGGACAACGCACGGTGCGCGTTGCGGGCGCTCGAGGACCTGACCTGGGGCGTGTCGGGACAACTCGACCCGGCTGAGGTCATCGCGAATCCGATCACGGTCGTCGGTGACCAGCCGCGCGTCGACCTTCTCACCCTGGCGTGGAGCGTCCGCTACGCCGATGCGGCTCCGACCATGCAATGGATCGAAGTCGAGGGTGTGGAGATACCGGTCGTCGACATCGACACGCTGATCCGCAGCAAGCAGACCCGCCGGCTTCAGGACCTGGCAGACGTGGAAAGCCTCGAGCGTCTGAAGCGCCTGATGGACGGCAGCTGAGGCCGGTACTCCACCGACACCGATTGGCAGCCTCCGCCGTCTCATCTAGTTTGGGGCGTTGCGCATCCGGGAGGCCATCTCTATCACGGACGACCATGAGCCTGATCCACGAGCTCGAAGCACTGCAGTCCGATCGGGGCTACCTCGAGAAGGACGACCTCCGCGATCTCGCGGCGCGCCTCTCCGTGCCCCAGTACCGTCTGCAGGAGCTGGTCTCCTTCTATCCGCACTTTCGTACCACGCCACCGGCGGCGATCGAGGTGGCGGTGTGCCGCGACATGAGCTGTCACCTGGCGGCAGCCGACGGGCTGGCCGGTCGGCTGAAGGCGGCGCTCGCAGACCGGGACGACGTGGAGGTCGAAGAAGCTTCGTGTCTCGGATGCTGCGAGAGAGCGCCGGGAGTTCGGATCAACGGAGTGCCCGTGCGCGCCTCGAACGTCGACGCCCTGGCCCAGGTGATCCGCGAGGGCGGGCCGAAGCGTGAGCTCAGGCCGCACCGGGCCTGGAAGACGGACCCGCACGGCGAAGCCGACAGCGCCTACGAAGGAATCCGGATGGCGCTCGCCCAGGCCGATCCTGACGAGGTGTCTCTCCAGCTGATCGCCGATCTCGAGAAGAGCGGCCTGAGGGGGATGGGAGGCGCGGGCTTTCCCACCGGCCTGAAGTGGAAGCTGGTGCGCGCCGAGAAGGCGACCCCCAAGTACGTGGTATGCAACGCGGACGAGAGCGAACCGGGGACCTTCAAGGACCGGGTGATCCTGGAAGACCTTCCCTATCTCGTCATCGAGGGGATGATGCTGGCGGGCCTCGTCGTCGGGGCATCTCGCGGCATCGTCTACCTGCGCCACGAGTACGCGACCGCTCGCGCCGCCCTGCTGGAGGAGATCGAGCGCGCCCGGGACATCGGCTGGTTGGGTGACGACATCCTGGGTAGCGGGTTCGACTTCGACGTGGACGTGTTCATCTCGCCGGGAGGGTACATCCTGGGCGAGGAGACCGCGCTCCTGGAGGCGCTCGAGGACCGACGCGGGGAGCCCCGCAACAAGCCGCCGTTCCCCGGGCAGAAGGGCCTGTACGGACAGCCCACCCTGATGAACAACGTCGAGACGTTCGCGCATGCCGCCGCGATCGCCGGAGAGGGCGCGGATTGGTGGATGGGGCATGGGGTGAACGACTGCGCCGGCCTCAAGTTCGTGGCGGTGAGTGGCCACGTGGAGAAGCCCGGCGTATACGAGATCCCGATGGGGACCACGGTCGCCGACCTCATTGAGATCGCGGGGGGCGTGAGTGGCGGCCGGGCCCTGAAGGCCTTCGCGCCGGGCGGCGCCTCGTCTCTCTTCCTTCCGCCGGACCGGATCGACACGCCGATGGACTTCGCGGCCCTCGACGCGGCGGGAAGCATGATGGGATCCGGCGCACTGGTCGTGGTCGCCGAAGGCACTCCTCTTCTGCCCCTGGCGGCCAACATCGTGCGCTTCTTCCGCAACGAGTCATGCGGGAAGTGCGTGCCGTGCCGGGACGGGACCCAGAAGGCGACTGCCCTTCTGGAGCGGGCGCAGGCCACCGGCGAAGCGATCGACATGGACGTCATCGACAAGCTCAACCTGCTGCTGACCGAGACCTCGATCTGCGGCCTGGGCTACGTGGCCCTCAACCCGCTGCTTTCGGTGGCCGAGCACTGGCCGGAAGAAGTACCGGGCGCCGGGACCGGGGGCGCGTCGTGATCGCCCGGCAGGTCGTTCTCGCGTTCGGCTGGCTCGTGGTCGGGGTCGGCGGCTGGGTCGTGATCCAACCGGGCGGCCTCGTGGACTTCGCCGGCGTGTTCCTGAAACCGGACCGCCTGTGGCTCGTGATCGCGCTCCGGCTCGCCGTCGGCGCTCTCATGTGGGTAGCGGCGGTCGGGTCACGCACTCCGCGGACGCTCAGGGTTCTCGCAGCCTTGATGATCGTCTCTGGACTGTCTATCCCCGTGGTCGGTGTCGAGGGCGTGCGCTCTGTCGCGGATTGGGGCGCCGGGCTCCAGCCGATCGCGCTCCGACTGGTCGGGCTCGTCACGATCGGCTTCGGTGCCTTCATCGTCTGGTCCCTGTGGACGCGGAGAACCGAGTCATGAGCGACGAGGGCGCTGTGGCCGGCACGATCCGCCTGACGATCGACAGCCGTGAGGTCGAGGTTCCGGCCGGCACCACGATCTGGGACGCGGCGCGAGCTGCCGGGGTCGAGATCCCGGTCCTGTGTCACGAT
>JAMJQV010000156.1 GCA_023554435.1 Gemmatimonadota bacterium
CGGCCTTGGGCGGGGAAACGATCAGCATGCGCTGGCCCTTGCCCACAGGCGCCATAAGGTCCATTACCCGCATCGAGATGTCGCCGTCCGCCTTCTCCAGCCGGAGTCTCTCTTCGGGATAGCGCGGGCGGAGATTGTCAAAGGCGATGCGATGCTTGGCCGCCTCGGGGTCGTCCGTGTTCACCTCCTCGACCTTGAGGAGGGCCAGATACCGCTCTCCCTCCTTCGGTGGCCGGACACGGCCGAGAACGGTGTCCCCTGTTCGCAGGTCGAATCGCTTGATCTGTGATGGCGAGACGTAGATGTCGTCCGGGCCGTAGAGGTAGTTCCAGTCCTGGCTGCGCAGGAAGCCGTAGCCTTCAGGCAGGATCTCCAGCACCCCCTCACCGCGAAGCACCACGTCGGAATCGAGCAGGTTCTGCTCGATGCGGAAGATCAGATCCTGCTTCCGAAGACCGGAGAAGTTGGCGATGCTCAACTCCTCGGCCATTTCGTGCAGTTCTTCTATCGATTTGGATTTCAGTTCGGCGATGTCCACGGGGTGCTCCGGTGGTTGGGGCGGTCAGTTCGAACCCACGGTCTGACCTTGCCGCAGGGCAGCCTGCAATCAGAGAATCAGTTCAGATAACGGTCGTTCAGCGGTCCGAGAAAAGCGGGTTCGGTGAGAATCGGGTGGTTCACCCTCATATAACCGGATCCGGGACCACGGTCAAGATCGCGGCCGGCACCTGTGGAGTATACGTTCGATCCCGGCTGCGGTTCCACCGTGATGGCAACTGCGGCTGCCCTCAGATCCGATTCGTACGTGGAGGCAGAGAAGATGGCACGACACAATCGGGAAGCGCGAGGAATCGACCAGCTGGGTACTCTCTGGCGCATCAGCTACCAGCCCGATTGGCTGAGCCGAATCAAGATATCCCGCCAGCTCCCCGGGGACCGGCGCCGGTCGATGGTGACCTTGTTCCGCAACCCCGCACGCCGGGCAGAGGCACCTCCGGGCAAGATGGTCCGCACAGGCGTGTCGGCCGTGGATGGTTCGGCCGATTTTCGCGTGTCGGTCGAGGATCCTGACGGCGTCGTCGAGTCCGTCGTGGTGGTTACGCGAAGGAAGCGAGGTAGAAGAAACGGGGTGGTCAAGTACGTGCTCGAAGCGCGTCTGCCGCCGCCTCGTGGCTGAGCTGACGGGCTAGAACAGCTTGAGTCGAAGCCAGCGCCAGGGTCTCCGCCTCAGTTCAGACTTCAGGCTGTCCAACCTCGCGTAGAAGGCGGCTTGCTGCCGGGCCAGTTCGTCGTCGTACACAGCCCTTCCCGCGGTTCCTTTGCCGGCTCGCAGCTCGCTGTCCAGCCGATCCAGGTTCGCCGATATCCGTTCCAGGCCGCTGGCCAGGTCGACCACCGCCTCGGTTACTTCGACGGCCCGCTCCTCTCCCCCCAGGCTGCGCAGCGTGTTGGCCATCGTTGCCACCGTGGCGCCGAGAGAATCGGCGGCGAGCCGGGCGGGGAAGGAGGTCTCGGCTCGCAGTGTCTCCGAGATGTTGCGCACCTGGGCGGACATGGTCTGCATCCGAGCGATCAACAACGTGTCACGACGAAGTCCGGCGGCGGTCCCGGGGCCTTCCCGAAGTCTCGACGTCAACTGGTCCGACAGGAGGATCAGCGTGTCCACCGCCCCACGAGCCGAGTTCGCCAGGGACAGCAGATACTCCGTCGTCCGAGCCGGAGGTACGGCCAGCGTGTCGGCGAAGTCGAAGGGCCCACTGTCGGCGGTTCCCGGGTCCAGCTTCAGGACGACCGGTGCCAGGAGCGACGAACTGCTGATGGTCGCTTCCATGTCCGACCGGAGGAACGGAACCGCGGTCCAGTGGAGGGTGGCGTGGACCACCACTCTACTCTCCGCGCGCCCCTCGGGGTCGCCGAACTCCACGCTCGTAACCCGGCCGGATGGGGAGCCTGCCACCCACACGTCCGCTCCCGGAATCAGCCCGCGGGCCTCGGCGGCCAGCACAACGACTTCCGGTCCCTCGGCCAGTGCCCGGCGAATGGTGTCGAGGAAGAACACCGTCATGGAGATGGTGACCAGGCCGGCCAGGATGAGGATGCCAGGCAGGTACTCCCGCCAGCGGCCGGTCCTGCGCACGGGTCTCACGGTCTTGCGCCAGCGCCGGACGATCGCGATCCATCCTCGATCGCGGAATCAAACCTGTGGGGGGTGATGCTTCGTCTCGGGAACATTGATTACAGCAACTGTTATCCGATTCATGGTCCATTGCTGGAAGGAGCCCGTCCACCCTGGCTCGAAATCGTCGACGGCACACCTTCAGATCTCAATCGCCTCCTGGCGACGGGAGAGCTCGACGTGGCTCCCGGCTCCAGCATAGAGCTTGCACGGCATGCGCGCGAGTATGCGGCGCTCAGTGGACTCTGCATTGGGAGCGCCGGTCCTGTCGAGAGCATCATCCTTGCCACTCGCGTGCCCCCGGACGGGCTCGACGGACGGATCGTCTCTCTTCCCACGGCTTCTGCGACCTCGAGGTCCCTCCTGCGCATTCTCCTGGAGATCCGGCTCGGCGTCCGACCGATCTGGGCGGACTTCGACCAGCGGGCTGGCGATCCGCTTCTTGCCGACACCCGCGACGCTGACGCGGCGCTGTTCATCGGAGACGTAGCACTGCGCAGGGAGTGTGGGTCGGGAGAAACGCACT
>JAMJQV010000157.1 GCA_023554435.1 Gemmatimonadota bacterium
TCGAACTCGACTCGCATCACCACGCGCCTCTCGACATGGGTCTAGAGCGCCATGCTGAAACGCAGCTCCACCAACGAACCGGCCGCGTACACGTGGGAAGCCGACGCGTTCAACCCCGGATCGGGGTCCCAAAATCGCTCGACCCGTGTGTCGCCCTGGACGCTGATGTCGGGAGCGGTCCAGTCGACCTCGACTCCGATGCGCTCGGCGTAGGCCTGGAGCACCTGTCGGGCCAGCACCTCGTCGGCGAACCCCGACGGAGCGCTCAGCGTGGCCAAGCTGGTTTCCGGCGGCATGGTCTCGACCTCGAAACTGGCTCCCTCGGAGAAATTCAGGCGCAGGGAGCCGAACTTCATCCCGTCGACCTCGTCGTTGACTTCCCCTTCGCAGCGCAAGGGGGACCCGTACGCCGCCACGGCGAAGGCCACCAGTTCGTCGAAGCTCAGGACCCGGTCCCGAACCTCCGTTACCCAGGGATCCACGTCTGGTGCGTCGCAGGCGGGCTGGCCGCCAGCCAGGGCGACATCGTCACCCTCCTCGCGCGAGAACTCGCCGTTCGCGAGAAAATGCGCGACCTGCTCGGCCACGTCGCCCCGATTCATGATGAACGTGTGCGTCGCATGTACCACGAGGAAATCGGCCGCTCCTTCCAGCCGAGCCCTGGAGACACTCACCTTGCCGTCGTCGGGTCCGGGAATGAGCCATGACCCGATCGGGTTGATGCTTCGATCGCCGGTGATGATGCCGAGGCTGAAGTCGACGGGTCCCAGTTCACTGGCAATACCAGTCGAATCCGTGCCGAGTCTCACTCCCGACGGCCCCAACAGATTCCGGAGGAGAGGCGAGTCGGCGTAGGAATCGACGATCTCGCTCCCCTGGCTCGGAGGGCTCAGCATCACGACACGCCCCTCGAAGGGCTCCTCCGTGCCCGCCAGGTAGCTCCGCACCAGCACTCCACCCATCGAGTGCGTGACGAAATGGACGGAGTTCTCGCGGTCGGAGCAGCACTCCTGAACCGCCGTGGCCAGGCGCACGACCAGGTCTTCGATCGGCTCGGATCGGGAGGGATACCCGAAGCTCTCCACCCGGTAGCCGGCCGCCTCGAGGCGAGCCTCCAGCACGAGCATCGAGGCTCGCGTGCGCCCGAGACCGTGCACCAGGATGACCGTGTCGGCATCTGGCGGAGGTTCGGGTGCGCACGCACCGAGCGCCGTGGCGACAGCCAGGAGCGAAATGAACACCATTCGCTTCATCACTCGCCCTGCTCCTCCTGTGCCTGCCGTCGGATTTCCTTCTCGAGCTGCCGGACCCTCTTTCGGAGACCCGAGAGATCCCTGGCCACTGCAGTGTTCTTCAGGTAAGTCGCGTACGGCTCGACGGGTGCACCGGCGTAGATCCCGGGTTGATCGATGTCCTCGGCAACCCCCGCTCTCCGCACCAGGAACACGTCGCTGCACACTTCCAGGTGATCCAGCACCGCGGTCTGTCCGCTGGCCACCACCCGATCGCCGAGCTTGGCCGAGCCTCCCGTGACGAACATGGCCGTGAGCAGGCAGTCCTGACCGATCTCGACGTTGTGCGCGATGTGGCAGAGGTTGTCCAGCTTGGTGCCTGCTCCGATCCGAGTTTCTCCATAAGTCGCGCGATCGATACATGTCCCTGCCCCAACCGATGCCCGGTCCTCGATCACCACGCGGCCAAGTTGGGGAATGCGATGACTTCGCCCCTTCGCGTCCTGGGCGAAGCCGTACCCCTCGGCCCCGATGACGGCGTTGGACTGGATGATGACGTCGTCACCGATCACGCAGTCGTAGCCAATCGTCACGTTGGGGTGAACGACCGTGCGGTTGCCGATCACGGCTCCATGCTCCACGACCGCACCCGCCATGACGGCCGTCGCATCGCCCACCCGGACTCCACCCCCCAGGACGACCAGCGGGCCGATCCGGCTACCCTCTCCGATCACGCAATCAGGGCCGATTACCGCCGAGGGGTGGATCGCCGGCCACTCCGAGATGAGCACATCCCGATCCACGTACCCCTGCCGGATCATCGCATGTGCCAGCTTGAGATTCGGCGCGATGAGTAGGGTCAGGTCCGGCAGGGTCGAAACCACATCCTTCAATGCCGGACTCGTGACCACGGCGGAAGGCTGTCGGCCCCGGATCGTCCCCACCTGGTCTTCGTCGGCCACGAAGACCAGATCCCCCGGTCCGCACTGCTCAACCGAGGCGATCCCGGAGAGCGGGACGTCCTCGCCCTCCATCGCCGTCAGCAAACCGGTGGCACTGAACTCGGCGAAGATCAGAGATGCCCGTGTGTCCATTTGTTATCCTTAGCCCTGGTCCGCCCGTAGAATGGCGAACGAATGGAGATCCTCGAAACGACCGTTCTTCAGCACGTGTGCGCGGTGAAATCCCTCGTGTGTGAAACCGGCCTTCTTCATCACACGCCCGGAGGCCGGGTTGCGAGCCACGTGATGAGCGAAGATGCGATTCAGCCCGAGCTCGTTGAAACCGTACCCGACCATAGCCACAGCAGCCTCAGTGGCGTACCCGCGCCCCCAGAACGGAAGGCCGATCCAGTAGCCCAGCTCGGCGCGCGCGTGTTCGAAATCTAGTCGAAGGCTGATCGCTCCGACGAGAACGCTCGAATCGGTGACCGCCAGGGCCAGT
>JAMJQV010000158.1 GCA_023554435.1 Gemmatimonadota bacterium
GGAGTGGGGCCCGACGGGACTCTCTACGTCCAGACCACTGCCGGCGGTGCCAGCGGCTGGAAGGGCAGCCAGATGCTGGCCTACGACCGCAACGGGAAGTACTTGCGCATGATCACGCCCTGGCCTTCCTGGAACATGGCCGGCGGCGCTCCGGTGCTGTGCACGCGGACTTCCTGGAGACTGTCCTGGACCACGAACCGCAGGTCCCTCGTCTCGGGATTCCAGTCGAGTGATCCCGGCTTCACCTGTCCGCCCAGTCGTAGAGGCTGGTCGACCACGTCGGCACCGCGAGCCAGCAGTTCGGATGGAGTGAGGAAGTAGACCACGTTCTCCTTGAGTCCGCCTGCGATCAGGAAGGCGATGGCTCCCACGATCGCCAGCAATCCGATACCGGCCCAGATCTTCTTGGAACTAGTCATCAGTCACTCTTCTCCAGATTTCAGGCGCCGGTGTCGCCGGCTGTCCGGCCGGTCCCAGCGCTCGTCTCCGTCCACTCTTCCAGCGCGTTAGCCGCCGCATCGAGGCGACGGTTCGTGCGCCACGCGTACCAGACCAGGGTGACCCAGGTAAGTGTGTACCCGGCCACGATGAAACCGAGGTTATCCATTGTACGCCACACGCTGTTCGAGTTCCCCTTCGACCTTCGCGAGCCGGATCCGACGCATCATCAGGTAGACGTATACGAAGGTGAACGCCAGGACGTTGAACAGCAGCGTCCAAAGAATCTCCGGCGACACGGACCTGGGGCTGGACGGCGGCTGGTGAAGGGTTCGCCACCAGATCACCGACAGGTAGACGATAGGGACGTTGGCGAATCCGATGATGCCCACGATGGCCGCCCAGCGGGCTCGCTTGTCCGGGTCGTCCGCGAAGCTCCGTATCGCCAGGTAGCCGACGTAGATCGCGAGCATGATCGCCGTGGTCGTCAGGCGCGGGTCCCAGGTCCACCAGACGCCCCAGGTAGGTTTCCCCCACATCGAACCGAGCGCGAGCGTGAGCACGGTGAACACGACCCCGATCTCGGCAGATGCGTGTGCGACCCGGTCCCATTTCAGATCGCGCTGTATGAGGTAGAGAACGCTCATCAGAAAGACGACGAAGAAGGCGAGGAAGGCCAGCCACGCAGCCGGAACGTGCACGTACATCAGCCGTTGCACGTCTCCCTGCAAACGGTCTGGCGAGACGACGAAGAGGCCGACGAACGAGCCGATCAGCATCGTTACAAGGGCGACGATGCCGATGAGTCTCGCGGTGGCCGACTTGTTTGTCACGATCATTCCTCCAGGGCGATCGGGAAGATCCAGGTGCTGATTACGAAAAAGATCACGTCGAAGGCGACGAGAAGTCGAATCCAGATGCCGGAGTCCTGCATCGGATCACCGACCAGAATCAGTGTGGTCGCATTCACCGCGCCGAGCAGCATCGGAACCAGCGCGGGAAACAGGAGCAGCGGGAGCATCACCTCACGCGCCCTGAGATTGACCGTCAGGGCGGCGTAGAAGGTGCCGACGATCGAGAAGCCGATCGTACCGAGCACAGCGACGCCGGCGAGCTCCCAGACGTGTGGCAGCATCTCGATCTGGAAGAGCACCGCTGCCGCGGGAAACAGCACGGCCTCGACGGCGAGAAGTACGATGATGTTACCGAACAGCTTGCCCAGGAAGATCGCCCGGGGGTCGCCGGGATAGACCCGGAGACCTTCGATGCCGCCACTGGTCTCTTCGCTCTGGTAGGTCCGATTCAGCGAGAGGATGCCCGTGAACGCGATGCCGACCCAGAGAAGTCCGCCTGAGACTTCGCGAAGCAGTTCGGTGTCCGGACCGAGAGCGAAACTGAAAATGAACAGCACGAGAGCGGCGAAGAACACCATGGCGTTGAACGCCTGCTTGGTGCGTGCCTCGATCAGGAGGTCTTTCCACACGATGGCCCAGGACCGACGCAGGAGCTCCACTCAGGCCTGGCCTGCGCCGAGATTCTGCGCCGACAGGTGAGACCGGGCTGCCTCGTCGTGGTCCATCTCCTCCAGCCGGCCTTCGCGCAGAACCAGTGTCTGCTCGGCCGATCGCGTGGCTTCTCCCGCCTGGTGTGAGGCGATGATCACGGTGGTCCCG
>JAMJQV010000159.1 GCA_023554435.1 Gemmatimonadota bacterium
CGGTACGGGCTCGATGTACAGGTCCGTTTCGTACCGCTCCCCGTCCAGTTCGAAGGCCAGGGGGACGGCCACCGGGCTCTCGACCGCGGGGACTTCGAGCTCGAGGCGGGTGAGCCCGAAGTCGAGCAGGGCCTCGGATACGACGCCGGGAGCCTCCATGTGGAGCAGCGAGCGCTCTCCGAGATACAGCGCATCGACCCGAACCGTCTGCTTGGGTCCATTCGGTGTCCGGACGATTGCCGGGTTGCCCCGCACCCTGATTCCCGGTGTGATCCCCGACTTGAACACCATGAACCAGGTCCGCGAGCCCGCACTCTCTCCGGCAACCGAGAGGCGGAGGGGCTCACCGGGCTGCAGCAGCGGGTGGGGCACGTGGAGCAGCAGGTAGCCCATGGCGTCCGCGTACCGGTCCACCAGGGTGACCCTGAACTCCGCCCGCACACCCGCGTCGCCGATCCAGTTCAGCGTGCCGGTCTCGGCCACGAGGGGCGTCTCGAACCGGAGAACCGTTTGGCCGTCGATCGAGAGGACGAACTCGCGCGTGTCGTCCGTCGCGTCGATCCCGGCTAGAAGGACGAAGGTGGCGACATCTTCGGCGAAGTCGGCCGGAACCACCGCGGTTTCCCATTCCATGACCCGCGCCGATTCGTCCGAGCGGACCAGGAGGGAGCGCTGGGCTTCGGGAAGCGGCGAATGGTACTCGAGTTCCTGTCCCCCGATCGCCTGCTCGTAGCCGGCGAGCCAGGGAGAGGGAAGGGCGACCCGCGCCGCACCCGTCTGGGCATGCGCCATCGGCGTCATGGCGCTGACGAGACCCAGGAAGAGCGCGACCGTGAGCGGGAGGGAAACACGCGTGGCTCTTCCGGTCATTCCGCCGAGAACCGGTACACCGTGGTCGACCGATACGTCTCGCCCGGCCGCAGCACCGTGCTTGGAAAGTCGGGTTGGTTCGGCGAGTTCGGGAAATGCTGCGTCTCCAGGCACAGGCCGGTGCGTCGCTCGTATACCACGCCGTCCTTCCCGAGATCGCTGCCGTCGAGGAAGTTGCCGCTATAGAACTGTATCCCCGGCTCCGTCGTCAGCACCTCCATCTTTCGTCCGCTCACCGGATCGTGCAGGACGGCGGCGGAACGAAGCGCGCCGTCGCCGTTCCACCCGTCGAGGACGAAGTTGTGATCGTATCCTCCGCCGAACGCGAGCTGCTCGTCGTTGGCTTCGATGCGGGCGCCGATGGCAGTCGGCTGGCGGAAGTCGAATGGCGTGCCCTCCACGGGCCGGATCTCACCCGTCGGGATCAGCGTTTCGTCCACCGGAGTGAAGTGACCTGCGCGCAGGGTCAGTTCGTGGTCGAGGATGTCCCCGGCTCCGTGGCCCGCCAGGTTCCAATACCCGTGGTGCGTTAGATTCACGATCGTCGTCGCATCGGTCGTCGCCTCGTAAGCGATACGAAGGTCGCCCCCGGCGGTGAGCGCATACGTGACCTGCACCGAGAGCTCGCCCGGGTAGCCCTCTTCACCGTCTTGCGAGACATACGAAAGGACGACGCCGGCTTCGGTCTGGTTCGAGTAGGGCTCGGCGGTCCAAACCACCTTGTCGAAACCGATCAGGCCCCCGTGCAGGTGATTCGGTCCGTTGTTGACCGCCAGGGCGTAGTCGGCCCCTTCGAGGGTGAACCGTCCCGATGCGATCCGGTTGCCGTAGCGGCCGACGATGGCGCCAAAATACGGGGAGCCCATCAGGTAGGACTGCAGGTGATCGTGCCCGAGCACGATGTCCGCCAGCTCGCCGTCGCGGTCTGGCGCCAGAAGACGGGTGACCGTCGCGCCATACGTGATGATGTCGAGCTCGATTCCGTTCGGGTCGCGCAGGGTGACCCGGTCCACCGACTCGCCGGCGGGCGTGGTTCCGAACGGTCTGCTCTCGGCCATGGGAGTCCCTTCCGTCCGCTGGTCGGCCCGGTCGTCGCCTCGATCGACCGCGCAGGCGGCGGAGAGAACGAGCAATGCCAGGAGGCTCAAGCGGCTGCGCATGTCAGCGCTCCGTCGTGTCGGGTACGTTCGAGCGTGTCCCAAGGTGCTGATCGCCACGTGCGCGGGCAATGGAGAAACCGCGTGTCTGTGAACGTCGTACGGATTGGCAAGTCGGTGGTCGCATTTCGCCCCCGCCGCACCCGATACGAGGGGAGAACCAGACCGTGGATCCACTGCTGCTCGGGCTTACCGTGGTGTTCTGGATCGTCATCGCCAGCATCGTCGGCGGGGTGATCCTGCTCAGGCCGGTGTCCAAGAAGCTCGGCACGTTCCTGGAGGAGTGGACCGCGATCCGCCGCCTCGAGGCAGAGAACCGGGGACCGGAGATACAGATGCTGGCTGCCAGGTTGGAAGCCCTGGAGGCCGAGCAGGTGCGGCTCCTGGAGAGCGTGGCTTTCCACGAGAAGCTGGCGGAGAAACCAGAGGACTGACTCTGCGGAGGCGCGGCACTGCAGGGTGCCGGCGCCCCACCTCCCTATCACTCCCTCCCGCAG
>JAMJQV010000160.1 GCA_023554435.1 Gemmatimonadota bacterium
GAGGTGATGACCGCCAGGCGCGATTCCGGATCCTCCCGGTCCTCGCGCGGCGTGAACAGGAAGGCGTGCAGCATTCGCGGCTCGCCCGTCGCCGGGTCGATGTCGAAGGTCGGGAATTCGACCCGCTCCACGTCACATTGCTGGATGGCCGCCAGGTACTCAGCCGGCAGCCGGATCTTGGGCTGGAAGGCGAACGTGGCCCGCCCACCGTCCATGACGACCGTCATCTCGTCACCCTGGAACGGGGACGAGGCGGACGTCTGGCTGACCACGAACTGGTCCCGATCGTCGAATCCCATCACCCCGAGGCTTACGCCGAGCGTCTGCTCGCCGACGAGCTCTCCAGACTCGGGATCCAGTACCTGCAGGACGTTCTCGTGCGGCCGGGCCAGTACCTGGAGGATCTTGCGCCCCTCTTCCGTCTCGAGGAGAGCGAACCACGCGTTCTCGTCGACCGAAGTCAGGGGCTGCGAGGAGCGGGCCGCGAGGTCGTAGATGTAGAGATTGGAGAAGCCGCTCTCGTCGGACGTGTAGACGAAGCGATCGTCGCTCAGCCAGCCCTTGATGTACGAGCCCACGGACGAGCGCTCCACTCCGTCCGGCAGCAGGAGGTCCAAGCTGGGGTCCGCCAGGTCGACGTAGGCCAGTGTACCCTGGCTCCGGTGTCCGTCCTTGTTGAGACGAATCACCACCCCCTCGCCATCGGGTCGGAAGTTGACGGAGGTCCACACCATGCGGTACTCGCCGCCCTCCTGGCACACGACCTCGGTCGACTCACCCGACTCCAGGTCGAGCAGCGTGAGGCAACTCCGGTACGGCTCGGTGTCTCCGTGCCGGGCGATGTAGCCGATCGTCTGCCCGTCCTTGGAGAAATCCCAGCCGTAGATGTAGGGGACGTCGGTCAGCTTCTCGAGCGAACCATCCTCGAGGGACAGGCGGTACAGGTTCATTACCTCGTCGTTGCGCTCGTCCGCCTGGGCGATCATGTCCCCGCGGATCGAGTCGTATTGCATGCCCCACAGGTTTCGTGTGGAAAGGTCGACGTCCAGGACGCGCCGGCCGGCTTCGGGAGTGACGAGCGCTCCATCGCCCGCCGTCAGGTCCTGCATCATGAGCCAGGTGCCGTCGGGCGTGGTGTGCCGGTAGAACAGCTTTCCGGCCTCGAAGTCCGCATTCCATCCACCGTACGGATAGTCCTGGAAGTACGGCTCGAGGTCCACCTCGCGGCCCAGGAAGCTGACCGCGTAGTCGAGGTCTCCGGTCTCGGCCACTTCCTTCTCGGCGCACGCTGTGCCGATGGCCAGGATGAGCATCGTGGCGAGGAAGGGCAGACGGGCAGGCGAGCGAGTCATGTTGCACCCCTGTTTGGTGGTACGGTCGCCACCGGGCTGGCGGCATCGACACCCATGGAACACGCGACCCTCGAAAGGCGCTGGCAACGATCCGACGGCTTCCACGGTCCAACGGGTACGAAAAGGTATCGCTTCGGCCGCGGACGTACGACTGCAGTGGGGGACCGGGTGAGGGACAGGCGGATGGGGGGAAGCCCAGGGGGGCGGTCCGGCATTCGACGGGCGGCCGCGGCGGCGTTCGTGGTGGTGCTCCTGGTCGGCACGATCCTCGCCATCGAGGCGCGCTCGGTGGCTCGTCTGGACTCCGTATCCGGTGATCTCCCCGTCCGCCTGTACTCTCGTCCCCCGATGCTCGTCCTCGGCCAGCCAATCGATGTGGACGCCCTTGAGGCCCACCTGTCGAGGGTCGGTTACACGCGGGTTCGGGAGGGCGCCGTCGGAGCGGGCCAATTCGCGGCGGGCCGCAGGGAATGGGTCATCGTCAATCGCCGGATTGCGCGCCTGGGTCCGCTGGCCAGCGGGCAGGCCGTGCGCGTAAGACTGGACAGGTGGAACCGGGTAACCTCCCTGGAGGATCGTGAGGGCCAGCGATACCGGGCCGTGCCTCTCGAGCCCGAGTTGATCGCCGTCGCCTCCGGTGAACGCACAAGGGATCGCACTCCCGTCCGGCTGGCGGAGCTTCCGCCCCACCTGCTCGACGCGGTCCTCACCGTCGAGGACCAGCGGTTCTACCGGCACCGTGGCCTGGACTACGTGCGGATCGGGGCCGCCGCCCTGGCCAACATGCGAGACGGGCGGATCGTCCAGGGCGGCAGCACGATCACGCAGCAGCTGGCCAGGAGTCTGTTCCTGGACTCGAGACGCACCTTCGTCCGCAAGGCGAGGGAGGCTGCCATGGCTCTCACCCTGGAGAGCCGCTACTCGAAGGACCGGATCCTCGAGGCCTACCTGAACGAAGTCTACCTGGGCCAGGAAGGCGGGCTGGCAATTCACGGAGTGGGGAGGGCCGCCGAGGTATACTTCGGAAAGGACGCCAGCCACCTGGACCTGGCGGAGTCCGCTCTCCTGGCGGGGCTGATTCGCGGGCCCAACCTCTATTCGCCGTCGCGTCGGCCGGAGGTCGCACGGGCTCGCCGCGACCTTGTGCTTCGCCTCATGGCCGAACGCGGGGTGATCGCCGAGTCCGATCGGCTCGAAGCCTCCACGGCTCCCTTGCCGGACCGGGCCCGGGGCGGCGAGCCTCCCCGCGCGCGGTACTATGCGGACTACGTACTGAGGGAGCTGGGCGCGAATGACCTCGCGAGCCCCGGCGGCCGCACCGTCATCACCAGCCTGGACCCGCAGCTCCAACGTGTCGCCACCGCGGCCGTGTCGGACGGACTGGCCGCACTGGAGAGCGAGCACCCCGGCCTGGTCGAGCGGTCCGATGCCAGCGGAAGCGCCCTGCAGGCCGCGCTGGTGGCGGTCGATCCGCGGACGGGGGATGTCCTCGCGATGGTCGGAGGTCGGGACTACGGCTCCTCGCAGTACAACCGGGCGGCTCATGCCCGCCGGCAGCCCGGCAGCTCGTTCAAACCGATCGTCACGCTGTCGGCTCTTGCCGTGGCGCCCGGCGAGCGAAGGGACGGCTCGCCGATCACCCTGGCCACGGTTCTCTCCGATGAGCCACTCGAGGTCGAGACGCCGGCCGGTCCGTGGCAGCCGATCAACTACGACGGTCGCTTCCACGGCCAGGTGACGCTGCGCGAGGCCCTCGAGCGCTCTCTCAACGTGCCGTTTGCACGCCTCGGCCTCGAAGTCGGTGCGGAGCGGATCGTTTCCATGGCGAGGCGGGTCGGGATCGACAGTCGGTTGAAGGCCTATCCCAGCATCGCGCTGGGGGCCTTCGAGGTGACTCCGCTCGAGATGGCCAGGGCGTACGGCGTCCTGGCGGCCGGCGGCTACCGCGCGGGCACCCGGCCGGTGCTCGCCGTGCTCGGGCCGGACGGCGAGGTGTCCGTCACCGAGCGGGACGACGGTGAGCGGGCGGCATCGGAATCCGTAGCCTACCTGGTCACCTCGGCCCTTCGCGGCGCAGTCGAACGCGGAACGGGCAGGAGCCTCCGGGCGCACGGGTTCTCGGGCGCCGTCGCTGCGAAGTCCGGGACCACCAACGGGTTTCGGGACGGATGGTTCATCGGCTACACGCCGACGCTGGCGGTGGCCGTGTGGGTGGGGTTCGATGACGGACAGAGCCTGGGGCTGCCCGGCTCACGTGTGGCGCTTCCGGTCTTCGCCCGGTTCATGGCCTCCGCGACGGGTCGGTACGGAGACGAAGGGCCCTGGGCGAACACCGGCTTCGATCCACCGGCGGGGCTCGAAGTCGTCGATGTGAATCCGGAGACGGGGCTTCGCGCAGGGCCCGGCTGTCCCGGACGGCCCGAGATCTTCGTCCGCGGAACGGCGCCCCGACGCAGCTGCTCACCCTACGGGTATTACTCGGACTGGCGAGCCGATGGGAATCGCTACGATGTGCTGCGCCGGCTGGCGGAAGTCAGGGCTCGTCGCGATCGGTGAGTGTCTCGGCTTCGGCCAGGAGCCGGCGCACCTCTTCCGTCGGAACCCCCAGATTGGATCCGCCGAACTCGGCCAGGATGGCGAACGTGACGGCCACCACCTCCCCGTCGAGCGACAGTACCGGTCCGCCGCTGCCTCCTCGCGTCGTCTCGGCGTCATAGGCAATCGTCGAGGGAGTGACCTGTCCGACGATGCCCCGGGTCGCGAGCGGTCGTATGAAACCGGCTTCCGACAGTTCCTGCACGACGGTCCAGAAGTCCGGACGCCGTTGCATGAGCGAGTCCACGAACACCGCCCCGGACCGCGCCAA
>JAMJQV010000161.1 GCA_023554435.1 Gemmatimonadota bacterium
GAGAAACTCTTACCGAGGCGTCCCTTGTGGGAAAGCTCTATACCCGCGACGAGCGGTACTTCGTAGTCGGCTGCTAAGCGGTGTGTGCCCGCCTCGATCCAGTCTCCGGCGTGTGGGTAGATCGCGAACCGGATGGTGAGCGGGTTGTTAAGTTGGTCCGCGGGCGTGGACGCCCGAGCCAGGCGCAGCTCCATGGTCCCACCGCGAACCTCCCACTCTCGGCCGGCGTCGGTTAGCACCGAGAAACCGTACCCATCGGCGGATACGTCCGCCCAGCGCTGGCCGGGAAACACGGCTTCTGACCGTACCGCCTCCGTCTCCGGCCTAATCGCGCGCGACATTGTTCCATATGGAATCTCCCATGTCGCCGAGGTCGGAGCGATCGCCGGCTCGAATTCGACACTCAACTGTCGGTCGTCCTCGTTCCACACGACCTCGGTGCGAACGTCCACGAAACGGGCGCTACGGCCGAGCACCAGGTCCTGATGTACGGTGGACGAGCCCCATTGCCTGATGATGGTTATCGAGGCGGCCCGGGCGCTAACGGTGGCGGACAGTGACAGCACACGGACGACCTCCTGATATTCACCCCGTGTGATGCTGTCCAGCCCATCTCGATTGGCTTGAACGTCATCTCTCACCCACAGGACGTTTGCCCGGCCCCCGGGCCGAAGCGCCTGTCGTCCATTCGCCTTGTCAAGGATGCTTTCGATCGCTCCCGTGCGAGGATCGACATCGACGCGGAGGAAGGCATTCTCGATCCAGTTGTCGCCTGCCGAGGGGGGAGACAGACGGGACGACTGGGTCCCAGGTAGTCCGTCCGACGCGATCGGAACGGCCACGGCACCGTATGCCGGGATCTCTGGCACGTCGACGAGCACGAGACCCCGATCTCGCCTGGCGGACGCGGAGGCTCCAGCCGGAGTCGGCGTGCCAAGTTCGATCAAGGCCGATCCGGTGCGGGCGTGGCCCAGAGGATTGAACAGGACGTAGGCTGCGCCCCCTTCACTTCGAGTGTCCATTTGCGCACGCAGCACGTCGAAGCTTCGGTCGATGATCGAAGCGACCGCAACCGCAGCGGAATCCGCTCTCGCAGGTACAGGGGAGATCCCAGACAGCGCACCAGGATCCGCAGGGGACCCGGGCGACGGATGGAACAGGACCTGCCGCCAGACGTGTCCGAATAGGTCGCGCGGATAGGCCGGACCACCAGGGAGCCCGGACACGATCGTCGAGATCGCTTCCGCCGTCCGCAGGTCGACTCTCGTTGCTTGCCTGTGCGCATCGAGTCCGGATCGCTCCACCGGCCGGTCTAGGCGCATCATGACCAGTTCGTCCCGCCAAACTGTTACGGAGTCCGCGGGGATCCCGAGGCGCACGGCCTCGATCGCTTCCGCAGGTGGGGAAAACTGAACCGGAGCGGAGAAAAGGTCGGATTCCGCATCGGACAGTCCGCGCAACACTTCGAGCGTGTCCGCCGACACGGGGTCACCCGCGCCGGCCAGCGCGATCAACTCGCGGTAGTATCGGACGGCGGGAGAGCCGAACTCAGCCGCCAGCTCGCCCGGGTCGAGATCGGCAGGGAGGAGGAACGGCCGGTAGGTGAAGATCCGCGATCCGTCGTTTCCCTCCCAGTAGAACTCCCGGTATGGGTAGTCCGGTTCGGTTCTCCATGGGACGGCGCCGGTGATGAAGCTATCAAAACCGGAACCCACGAGAATTTGTGGCAGCGACCATGCGGCGCGCCGTGCGCCCGGAGACCACGCAACGCTGGATCGCTGTCCGAACGCCCGCTTGAATTCCTGCTGCCCGTAAAGCGCTTGGCGGATCAGGGACTCGCCACTGGGACGTCCCAAAGCCGGTCCGATCCACCAGCCCGAGACTCGAGGCGGGATGATCAAGTGCAGGGTATCGGCCCCTCGGGCCCCAAGGTCGCCGGGCGCCCGCGCGACGACGTTGGGGCCGACCCCGTACCCTTGGGCGGGTCCGGGGCTCCATGTGCCGCCGAACAGTAGCGCCACAAGGGACACGATGGTGACGGACGACCCGATTTCGGAACCAGCGCCAAATCTGATGAGCCTGGTGGCACGCATCGATCCCCGATTCTCGACCGGTCGTTAGCCGAGCTGCGGTGCGAGGGCGCTCGAGCGGCAGGAATGTAGCGACTTCGGTACTTTGGCGCCGCCCCCGTCCGCAGGTTATCCTCCGCTTCGTGAGCACGAAATCGTACGGACCTCGGCTCGCCGAACTGCGGCGACGGCTCGTTCCCGCACAGGGGCAGCCCCCGTCGATGCATGAGGTCATAGCACCATTCGCCGGCGAGCCAATGGGCAATGTTCCGCTGTGTGGCGAACGGGAAGTAAATGTGGCTATCCGCCGAGCCCGCAAGGCGGCCGCTGCCTGGGTCAGCGTTCCCCCTGACCGGCGAGCGAAGGTGTTCGAGCGCTTCCACGACCTGGTTCTGGACCGCCAGGACGAGATCCTTGATATCGTCCAGCTGGAAACCGGCAAGGCCAGGCCTCACGCGTTCGAGGAAGTCGCGGACGTAGCGGTCACGACCGGATACTACGCGGCGCGCGCCCCGAGCCTGCTTAACCAGAAGCGACGGCGGGGCCTGGTGCCCGGCCTGACGCGGGTGACCGAGGTCCGGGTGCCGCACGGGGTGGTCGGCGTGATCGCGCCGTGGAACTACCCGCTGAGCCTGGCCGCGACGGACTCGGTCCCGGCGCTGCTGGCGGGGAACGCCGTCGTGCTCAAACCGGACCTGCAGACGACGCACACGGCCCTCTGGATCGCGGAGCGCCTCCAGGAGGCCGGGCTGCCCGACGACCTGTTTGTCGTGGTATCGGGGACGGGGCCGGAGGCGGGCGCCGCGCTCGTGGACGCGGCCGACTACGTGTCATTCACGGGCAGCACCGCGACCGGCCGGACGGTCGGGGCCAGGGCCGCCCGGCGACTGATCGGGGCGAGCCTGGAGCTGGGAGGGAAGAACGCGATGATCGTCCGCGGGGACGCCGACCTCGCGCGGGCCGTCGACGGGGCGCTGCGGGGCGCCTTCACCAACGCCGGCCAGCTGTGCATCGCGATCGAGCGCCTGTACGTGCACCGGTCCCTCCACGACGCCTTCCTCGATCGGTTCGTCGCCCGAACGGCCGCGCTGCGACTGGGCACCGGCCTGGACTGGGGCTACGACATCGGTTCACTCGCCTCCGCGGCCCAGCTGGAAAAGGTCTCGGAACACGTGCGGGACGCGATCTCGAAGGGGGCGACGGTCAGGGCTGGGGGAAGGGGCCGACCCGACATCGGCCCGTTCTACTTCGAGCCCACCGTTCTCACCGGAGTCACTCCGGAGATGAAGGTGTGCGCCGAGGAGACCTTCGGTCCGGTCGTGGCGCTCCGTCCGTTCGAGACGGACGAGGAGGCGATCGCACTGGCGAACGACTCGCCCTACGGTCTGAACGCGAGCGTGTGGGGCAGGGACCGCCGGGCGACGCTGGCGCTGGCGCGGAGGCTGGAAGCGGGAACGGTCAACGTCAACGATGCCTACATCGCTGCATGGGGATCGGTGGATGCGCCGATGGGAGGCACGAAGGACTCGGGCGTCGGAAGGCGGCACGGTAGCGAGGGACTGCTGAAGTACACCGAGTCGCGCTCGGTCGCCGAACAGAGGGGTCCAGCCGTGGCGCTCGGAGGCGCCTGGCTCAGCCGGCCCGGGGCTCGCCGGGTCGCCGCCGCGCTGCTCCGCGCCACTCGCCGCATCCCGGGCCTGCGTTGAGCCGTATCTTCCTGACCGGGTTTCCGGGGTTCCTCGGGGCCGAACTGCTGCCCCGCGTGCTCGGACGATCCGAAGGCACTTCCGCCCTGTGTCTCGTGCAGTCGAGGTTCGCGGACCTCGCCCGCCGTCGGCTGGTCGAGCTGGAGCTGGCAGAACCACGCCTGCGAGGCCGGGTGGCGTTCGTGGAAGGCGACATCACGCGCGCCGATCTCGGGCTCGGCGCATCGCGCCGGCGCCATGCGTCCGACGTGACGGAGATTCACCATCTGGCGGCGATTTACGACCTGGGAGTGCGGCGGGAAGTCGGCATGCGGGTCAACCTTTACGGGACCCGGCACGTGCTGGACTTCGGCGAATCGTGTCCGAAATTGCGCCGATTCCACTATGTCAGCACCTGCTACGTCAGCGGCCGTTATGCGGGGATCTTCGGGGAAGACGTATTGGAGCGTGGGCAGTCGTTCAACAACTATTACGAGGAAACGAAGTTCCTGGCCGAGGTGGAGGTCCGGGCTCGGATGCAGGGTGGAATGCCGGCGACCATCTACCGGCCCTCGATCGTCGTCGGAGACAGCCGGACGGGCGAGACACAGAAGTACGACGGACCTTATGCACTCATCCGCTGGATGCTTCGGCAGCGGTCCCGGGCGGTCGTGCCGGTGTTCGACGGAGCGGACGAGTCCCGCATCAACCTGGTGCCGCGCGATTTCGTAATCGATTCGATCGGCCACCTTTCCTCGCTGCCGCACTCGGCCGGGCGTACCTACCAGCTGGCCGACCCGGACCCTCCCACGGTGGGCGAGGCGCTGGAGCGCATCGCTGTCGCGACGGACAGGCAGCTGATTCGGGTACGCGTGCCGAAGTCGGTCGCCAGGCGACTCGTGGCCCGAATTCCGGGGCTGGCGCGACTGACCGGAATCCAACCCGAGGCATTCGACTACTTCGATCACCCGACGCATTACTCGGTCCAGCACGCGACGACCGATCTGCAGGGCTCGGGGATCTGGGCTCCGCCGTTCCGCGATTACGTGGACCGACTGGTCGCCTTCGTCCGCGCGCATCCCGAGGTAGATTCGGGCCCCATGGCCTGAGGCGCGGTCGGCCGGACCGGCCGCGTCCCGGCCGACTCGGACCCTGCAGCTACTCGACCGGCACGGCGGGTACGACTGCCTTCCGCTCGACCCCGAGCTTGGAGAGCAAGACCCCTCCCACAATCGCGGCGGCTCCCACGAGCTGCAGCAGAGTCGGGGTCTCACCGAGCGTCACCCACGCGACCAGGATCGCCACAAGAGGCACCGTATTCGAGTAGACGGCGGTCCGGGAGCTGCCGAGGTGGCGCACGCCGTAGTACCAGATCAGATAGGCCAGCGCGATCGAGAGCGCGCCGCTGAAAACCAGTCCGGACCAGGCTCCGGGGCCCACGATCGCCCAGTCCTGGGCGAGCAGGGAGGGCAGGGAGATGGCCACCAGCACTACGGTTCCGATCCACATGGTTCCCGCTGTGGTGCGCAGAGGCCCGTAACGCTTCACGAGCGGCGCCGCGCCGACCGTGTAGGCAGACCAGGCGACGGCGGCGCCCAGCATGGTGAGATCACCGCGCACGGTCTCCTGTCCGAACTGTACGGCGCGCGTGCCGCCCCAGACCACGAGCGCGATTCCTCCCACGGAAAGCGCCACTCCCAGCCAGCCCGCCGGCGCGATCCTCTCATGCCCGAGCAGGGTGGAAAAGAGCGATACGAAGATCGGGACCGTAGCCAGCATC
>JAMJQV010000162.1 GCA_023554435.1 Gemmatimonadota bacterium
TCTGCCACCGCACCCCGCACCGTGAGGCCGATCGTCCGGTTCGCCTCGGCCGGTGTGGCCGCCTGCCCGCTTCCGATGGCCCAGATCGGTTCATAGGCAAGGACCAGGCGACTGGCGGCGGCCGGATCCACGCCCTCGAGGGCCGCGCCTACCTGCCTCCCCACGAAGTCGTGTGTCTCACCGGCATCGCGCTGCGCGGCGCTCTCGCCCACACACACGATGGGTGTGAGGTTGTGCTCCAGCGCGGCAAGAACCTTCCGGTTGATCGCCTCGTCGCACGCACTCGGGCCGCTCGCCTCGCGTCGCTCGGAATGCCCCAGGATGACGTAGTCACACAGTCCGGCGAGCATGGCCGGCGACACGTCTCCCGTATGAGCGCCAGCCTCGTCCCAGTGCATGGTCTGCGCGCCGAGACCAATCCTCGAGTTCCTCAGCACCTCGGCCAGGCCGGCGAGGACGGTGAACGGGGGACAGATGGCCACGTCCACCGATTCGACGGCGGTGAGGCGGGGCCGCATACGACGCACCAGGGCCAGGGCCTCATCGGTACGGCCGAGGTGCATCTTCCAGTTGGCTGCGATCAGGAGTCGGCGCATCAGTCGGAACTGGCCTCGATCATGGCGTCGATGAACGGAATGACCAGCGGGATACTCCGCCCGAAGACATTCCAGCTGTTGATGACGCCCACCAGTCCGCGGTCGGGGACCACGATCAGGTTCTGCCCCCCGAATCCGAGTCCGGCCCACACATCCAACCCGGACGCGTCGAGGCGCCACCACTGGTATCCGTAGCCCCAGTTCCAGTTCGGGTTGTTTGGAGCGACATCGTCGACCTGGCGGGCCGTCGCCGCGGCGACCCACCCCTCGGGTAGGAGCCGCTCCCCGTCCCATACACCGTCCTGCAGGTACAGCGCTCCGATTCGCGCCAGGTCCTCGGCGGCCAGGTACAGGCCGCCCTCGGTATCCGGCAGGCCCTGGGGGTCCCGCTTCCAGTGATAGTCCCGGATGCCCAGCGGGCCGAACAGGTGGTCCTCCGCGTACTCGGCCGTCGTCGTCCCGGTCGCCTGCAGGATGATGGCCGACATCAGGTGGCTGCCCCCGCTGTTGTAGTTCCACGTCTCGCCGGGATCCGAGTCGGCGGGCTGAGCGAGCGTGAACGCCACCCAGTTGTCGCTCTTCTCCAGCTGCAGGGTGGTATTCGTGTCATCCAGGGGGCGGTCGTTCTCGTGCCACTCGATCCCGAGGCGCATGGTGAGGAGATCTTCCAGCGTGGCATCCCGCACTCGCGGGTCGAGCCCGCTGAGATCGTAGTCGCTCAGGAGCTCGAATACCGGGGTCTCCACGCCCGGGATTTCGCCTCGCTCGATAGCGATCCCGATCAGGGTGGCGGTGACCGACTTGGTCACGGACTGGAGCGAATGTACTTCGCGCCCCTGGTAGAACGGGTGACGGTCGGGGTGCAGGTAGTTGAAGTCGTGCACATCCTCCGGACTGTCGCACGCATCGATGCCACACCCCAGCGGCCCGCTCTTTCCCCGGGAGATCTCCACGTAGTCCTGAACGAAGCGCTCGTCGAACACGATCCGGCCATCGGCGACCAGGAGCAGACGGTCCACATAGCCGTAGTCACCGTCCGCGACCTCTGCCGCGAGGTCGGTGAGCGGGGCCGCATCCAGTCCGACATCCGCCAGCTCTGCGCGCGGCCAGGCTTCCTGACCGAACCCTACCGACACCGTGCTGAAGATCAGGAGGACGGCGAGCGATATCACGGCGCGCATGCTGGGCTCCTTGAGTGCAACCGCAAAGGACCTGCGTCTACTTCGTGAAACGCAGGCGAATCTCGTGAGAGGAAACCGAATAGACCCGTATCTTTCCCTTCGCCGCCGCGAACTCGGTCTGCCCCGTGGGGAGGAACAGAGTGTGGCTTGCGGCGTTGTTCCCGCTCGTCCAGCGAATGGCCACGGAATACGTGTCCTTGTTCGGCATTCCCGAGTAGATGATCCACCAGCCACCGGCAAAGGCTCCCCGTAGCTTCGCCTCTTCGCCGACCTTCAGCGTGATGTCCTGTGCAGCGGCCATGGCCTACCCGTCTCCTTCCTGCCCTTCCAGGTCGGTGTTGCCGTCCAGGAACTTCAGGTTGTAGCGGAGCATGTCCACCTCCCAGCCACCTCGTCGCTTACGCAGCCCGAAGTCGTACGTGCCCACGAACGTGCGCGTGTGGCGCCCGCTGTCGTTCGGGAGGTAGTGGTAGGCGATGCCGTAGCAGGTCGCGGTGGCTGCCTCTCCATGGATGTCCACTTCGTAGTTCCCGGCCTGGTGGTGAACCGCCTCCAGGTGACCCAGTCCGTCCCGCCAACCGTCGACGATGGCGCTGCCGGTGGTGTTCTCGGGCTCGCCTCCCGCGAGCGAGGTGACGTCGAGCAACACGTGCGGAGCCAGGCAGTCTTCCGCCTGTTTCCAGTCCTTCTCGTCCACGCTGCGAAAGAGTCGGTTGAGGGTGGTGATCACGGCGTCCTTCTCGAGGAGTCGGCGGAGGGGATCCTCCTGCCTCAGGCCATTGCTCATCTAGGCTCTCAAGTGTTTCTGGTATGATCTATCCTGCGCTCGCGCGACAATGTACACGAAAGGCGGCCTCGGGGCTTTCCCCGGGGCCGCCTGCGTCCGTCGGGCAGGACTCTGGCGCTGCCGAGCCGCTGTGTGGCGGCAGAGCCTAGGCGCCGCCCTGGCCGAACAGGCCCATGGGAGACACCCCCGACTCCAGGTCGAGAAGGTGCTGCTTGCGCCACAGCCCGCCTCCGTAACCCGTCAGGCGCCCGTCACTCCCGACGACCCGATGGCACGGGATGAAGATGGCCATCCGGTTGTCACCGTTGGCGTTGGCCACGGCGCGAACCGCCGACGGACGGCCGATGGCGCGGGCCACATGCGCGTAGCTCCGAGTCTCGCCGAACGGGATCCGCCGCAGCTCTTCCCAGACCGTCTTCTGGAACTCGGTTCCCGGAGCCTGTAACGGGATCGAGAACTGCTGCAGCGCCCCGGCGAAGTAGGCCTCGATTTCGGCTGTCGTCCGCTTCAGGAGATCGTTGTCGCCGGGCACCAGGACGCAATCGAGACGACTCCGCAGCCTGTCGAGCTGCCTCTCCAGGCGGCGGCGATCGGAGAACTCGAAGAAGTAGAGCGCCTCGTCCGTTCCGCCGGCGATCATCGGTCCGAGCGGGGTCAGCACCCGGGTAACCTGCAGGACGATTCCTTCTCCTGCCGACCGGGGAGCCGCCCCGACCAGTTGCCGAAACGCCTCGTTGAAGCCGCTCAGCGACTCGTATCCGTGTTCGTACGCGGTGGTGGACACTCCGACTCCCTCCCTGATCTTCTCGAACGCGAGGCCCAGCCGTCGCGACCGGCAATAGGCGTGAAACGTCATTCCGTGGTGCCGCTGAAACCACCGTCGAACGCGGTCGGGATGCAAACCGAGCTCGCGGAGGTCGTGGTCCTTCCACCGACGGGCCGGGTCCTCCTCCAGGGCCGCGAGCAGGTCTCTGAGCCACTCCGGCGGGCTTCCGCTCGGCTCCATGGGCCGGCAGCGCCGGCACGGCCGATAGCCGGAGTACAGCGCGTCCCGGGCGGTGGCGAAAAACTCCACGTGTTTCGGCTTCGGCTTTCTCGCCGGGCACACGGGACGGCAGAAGATGCCCGTAGTCCGGACACCGGTGAAGAAGACCCCATCGTACGATGCGTTCCGGCTCTGGAAAGCATCCATCATCTCGGCGTGCGCCGGCAGCGATTCCATGTTCATGCACACAAAGATCGCCGCACCGGCCCGACGGGGCTACCGAAAACTTCGCAGTGAATCCTGCGGCCCGCGGGAAGGTTCGGCAGCCTTCACCGCAACCACTCGGGCTCAGCGATCGTGCGAGGATCGTCGGCATCTCCCGTGTTCAGCGTCCCGGCCGGCTCGAACAACAGCACCTGGACTTCATCCTCAGCCACCGGGCGGTGCTCCACGCCACGGGGAACGATCAGGAACTCTCCGGGTTCGACGACGACCACCCCGTCCCTGAGCTCCATCCGGAGAGAACCGTCGAGCACCAGGAACAGCTCGTCTTCATCCTGGTGGCTGTGCCACGTGAACTCGCCGTGCAGTCTGGCCAGCTTCACGTGCTGGCCGTTGAGCTCGCCGACGATCCGGGGATTCCAGTGGTCGGGAATGCGAGACAGTCTCTCGTCGAGGTTCACTTTGGCCAGCATGCTTCCTCCTGAACGTCAGGCCCGGGGAGGCCTTTCCTTCCAGTTCCACCACTGGAGAAGGGCGGGCTCGTGGACTTCGTTCGAGGCGAAGTACACGGCGCACCGAAAGGTGTATTTCACACATGGATCGAGCCGCTCGCCGCGAAGCTCGCACAGGTCATCATACAGGCGATCGGGATTGCGGCCGCGCAGTTCGCCGACCGTCCCGATGCCGAGATCGACCAGACAGGATTCGATGCTCGGGCCGACGCCCGGAATGGTCCTGAGGTCCGTATTCGTCTTCGTCCGGGTCGACACTTCAGCCTCCGTTTCGGGTGGAAACCGAATATATCCCGAACATCGACCCCGGACAATGCAGGTGGGAAGCCCGGTCAGTCGTCGAGCAACTGCCGCTCGAACACGACCTGGGTCTTGGTGAGGACGAAGCCCAGGTCCTCATAGAACAACCGCGCGTCGTTTCGGGTGGTCCGGGTCCGTATGCGGAGAGTGGCGATTTCCCGGACTGATGCCCATTCCTCGGCTACCGCCACCATCTTGCTCCCGATTCCGTGCCCACGCAGCCCCTCCGTTACGACCAGACCG
>JAMJQV010000163.1 GCA_023554435.1 Gemmatimonadota bacterium
AGATGGTGATGCCGGGTGACAACGTGAACATGGACGTGGAACTGATTGCTCCGATCGCGATGGACACGGAGCTGCGGTTCGCGATTCGTGAGGGCGGCCGCACGGTCGGCGCCGGCGTCGTCACCGCGATCACCGAGTAACTGGCAGGGAGACGAGAAGATCATGGCGGAGAAGATTCGGATTCGGCTGCGATCGTTCGACCCGGCGGTCATCGACCAGACGGCGGCGGACATCGTGCGCACGGCTCAGAAGACCGGCGCATCCGTGAAGGGGCCGATCCCGCTTCCGACGAGGCGCCAGCTGTACACGGTTCTCCGGAGTCCGCACAAGGACAAGAAGTCTCGGGAACAGTTCGAGCTGAAGACGCACAAACGGCTGATCGACATCTACGACACCCGCCCGCAGACCGTCGACGCGCTGACGAAGCTCGACCTGGCGGCCGGCGTGGACGTCGAAATCAAGGTTCAGTGACATGCCTGGATTGATTGGTAAGAAGCTGGGGATGACCCAGATATTCACGGAAGACGGCAAGGCCGTCGGTTGCACGGTGCTCGAGGTCGGGCCGTGCCCCGTCGTTCAGGTCAAGACGTCGACGACGGACGGCTACGAAGCCATCCAGCTCGGATTCGGCGCACAGCGTGAGCGTCGTGTCGCCAAGCCCGAGGCCGGTCATGCGGCCCGTGCGGGGCTGGACCACGCTCCGAAGGTGCTGGCCGAGTTCGAGTTCGATGAGGGCCAGGAGTACGAAGCCGGCCAGAGCCTGACCGTAGACCTGTTCGAGGTCGGCCAGAAGGTGAAGATCACCGGGTTGACCAAGGGTCGTGGATTCCAGGGCACCGTGAAGCGTCATGGCTTCGGCGGTTCCCGTGCTTCGCATGGCGGCAGTTCCGTTCTGCGGAAGCCCGGCTCCATCGGTCCGGGTACGGATCCGTCGCGCGTGATCAAGGGCCGGAAGATGTCCGGCCAGATGGGTGGTACGCAGCGTACCGCCATGAATCGGCGTATCGAGATGATCGATGCGGAGAAGAACCTGATGCTGGTCCGCGGCTCGGTGCCCGGGGCTCGTCACAACGTGGTTCTCATTCGCTCCGCCTGAGCGACTGATCTCCGCTGGGAAGTCGAAGAGAGAGAGCATGAAGGCGAAAGCATATTCGACAACGGGCAAGGCGCGCGCGGCGGATTTCGAGCTGCCCGATTCCTTGTTTGACGGCACGGTCAACGAGAGCGTCCTGCACCAGGTCATCAAGGCCTACCAGGCGAACCAGCGTCAGGGCACCCATTCCACGAAGACGCGGAACACGGTGCGTGGTGGTGGTCGGAAGCCATGGCGCCAGAAGGGTACCGGACGAGCCCGCGCGGGTTCGGTTCGATCCGCGATCTGGCGTGGCGGTTCGATCGTCTTCGGACCCCAGCCCCGGAGCTACCGGGTCCGCGTTCCGAAGCAGGTGAGGCGACTGGCGATCCGTTCGGCCCTGAATGCACGGGCTGAGGGCGGCGAGCTGATCGTGATGGAGCCTCTCGCGCTGGAGGCGCCGAGCACGCGGGCGCTCGTCGCGCTCTTCGAGGCGCTCGAGCTGGAAGCGGGTAACGTGCTGATCCTGACGGACGGCTTGAAGAACGATGTCTACCTCTCCGCGCGGAATCTTCCGGGCGTCGAGGTTCGACCGTGGGGCGAGGCCTCGGCCTACGACATCCTGTGGTCCGATGTCGTGATCGTCGAAGAGTCCGCCTTCAGTGGCGACGATGGGGAAGCCACGGAAGACGAGGAGGCGTCATGAGCCGCTTACCACGCGAGATCCTGATCCGGCCGCTCATCACCGAGGAGTCGTCCCGGCTCCAGTTCAACCCGGGACGCACGCGGACGCGGCACCAGGACAAAGAGGGCGAGATTCAGCCCCAGTTCGTGTTCCAGGTAGTGCGCGACGCGACGAAGATCGAGATCAAGCACGCCGTCGAGAAGATGTTCGAGGTCCACGTGGCCTCCGTGAACACCATGAACATGCTGGGCAAGGAC
>JAMJQV010000164.1 GCA_023554435.1 Gemmatimonadota bacterium
GTCGTGAAGAACGGATCGAACACGCGCCGCACATCCTCGGCCGGAATTCCAGGTCCGCTGTCAGACAGCAGTACCTCCACGGCCGAGTCACCTTCCGCGAGCTGCCGAGCCGGGCCCGGGTCGCGCGATTGGTCCAGTCGCCTCAGGTGCGAGTAGTCGATGCCCTGTGGATCGTCCCGTCGACTGCGAATACTGCCCCACCGGTCGCTGGCCGTGATCGTCGTGCTCTTCGAGCGGATGCTCATCCACCGCGGCTTGCCGGCCTCCTCGATCGCATCGATGGAGTTGAGAAACAGGTTGACGAGAACCTGTTCCAGCTGGAACGGGTCGGCCTTGACCGGCGTGTCCCCGGATGCGAGGTCCATGCGCACCTCCACGTCCTTCAACCGGCCCTGCGTCCGCATCAACTCCAGAGCCTGTTCGATCACCCGGTTTACGTCGACCTCTCGTGTCGCGGAGGCCTTGGGACGACCGTAGTCCAGCAAGCCTCGCACAATCGTGTCGATCCGTCCCGCCTCGTGGGAAATCCCGCTCAACCACTCGGCTTCACTCTCGCCGCTTCTGCGGCCCAATTCCACGTAGCCGAGTATCGCCCCCAGCGGGTTGCCGATTTCGTGCGCGATTCCCGATGCCAGGCGCCCGATGGAAGCCATCTTGTCGGCGCGGGCCAGGCTGCTGCGCGCGGCCGACAGTTCGCGATTGGTCTCGTCCAGCGAACGGACGTTCTCGGCCAGGAGGTCCTGGTTGTGGATCAGCCGGCCCGCCATCCGATTGACTGCCTGCGACAACCGCTCGATCTCCGCGGTATCCGAACCTGGAAGCGGTTCCTCTTCGAACCCCGACGCGATTCGCTCGGCACCTTCGACCATGTCCTCTACCGGGCTGAGCACCAACACCCGCAGCCGGTAGTTTGCCACCAGTCCGAGCAACACCAGGTCCAGCGCGATCGCGATGACGAGGACGGGATAGAGGTACTCCGGGCCGATGTTCAGACTCTGCCACACGAACACCACGACAGCCAGGGAAAACAAGGCCAGAAACAGCAGGATCAGCAATCCGCCGATCAGGCGCACCCGCAGGGAAAGCGGGCGCGACCGGTCCCGCCGTGGCCGGTGTTTCTCGGTCTGAACCGTGGTGCCGTCGGTGACTGGCTGCATACCTCGATAGTAGTGTGGGAAAGAGTCTTGCCGCTACGGTTGAAGGTGGCGGCCGAACGATCGGTCAGAGACCTGGGCCCTTCCTCTTCGGCGGGGTGCCTGTTCGCAGCAAGCGTCGCAGTCTCCAGGGCGTCGGCAGGTACTGCCCGGCGAGCCGGGCGAACCTCAGAGGCACGTACAGCAGGGCGAGGTGCCGGGGCAGACTTCGACCTCCCCAGTCCTTCTTCGTCGGGGTCAGCAAACGGCGTACTCCATACGACCACTTGCCCGCGCCGCCGTCGATCAGCGCCAGGTCGATGCTCGCCCGCTCCGAGAAGCTCGGCGAAACGGGCGTGTCGGAAGCCAGCCAGACCCATACGCGGCTCGCCAGGCTGTCGACATGCGGCTCGTTCGCGAGTTCCTTCTCCACCTGGGGAGGCAGTACGCCATCGAGCAGCGGCCGGGAAACCGCCAGGCCGAACAGGAGCGTGCGGCGACAGCCTAGAGCGCGGGCTCTCGCCACGATGGCGTCCCAATCGAATGCCTCGGACCGACGGACGAACTCCGCCACGTCACAGATCCACTTCAGCCTCGGCCACGGGAACGGCCCGTGCTTGGCCCCGTGAACGCAGAGCGCCAGAAGCTGAAGGTCGGGGGGCAGACAACTCACCGCGCGTCCGTGAAGATCGAACGTAGCCGTGTCGGCCCAGAGCGAAGGCGCCTCGACTCGCCCCCTGAAGAAGTTCCTGGCCAGATCCCAATGGAGATCCAGGTCGAGGTCGTCGGTCGACCGGGTGAACGTGCGGGAGTACTCGACGTGCTGCAGCACCTCCTCCTGGGCCCCGGACACACTCATCCATGGCGCAAACCCCTCCGACTCGACCACGCGGGTCGCCCGGACGACGTCCTCCGACTTCACGAGGAGATCGAGATCTCCGAACTCCCGCAGGAACAGGCTGTCGTACAGGGTCACGGCAACCGCCGGCCCCTTGAGCGCCAGGCTGGGAACCCCTGCGCGGTCCAGGGCGCCGGCGATCTCGACCAACTGGGAGGACAGGTACAGGTTGGAGCGGACCACCCGCTCGCAGCGTTCCCGCAGCGCGTTCCGAACCGGGGCCGGTACCGCCTCACGCTGATCGAGATGGAGCTGGAGCAGGGGGAGAATGCCGTGCAGACCGCCGGCCGTCAGCACGTAGTCCCAGTCGATGGTCCCGATCAGCAGATCGTCAAGACGCCGGTCGACGGCCGGGTCCAAGACGGTGCGCGCCGCCGCTTGGAAGAGCTGCACCTCACGGGACCGATCGATCACCGCCGAACCGCTGTCCGCCGGCTGCGCACTCATGAAACGCCACCGGACGGCGATTCGCGGATTGCTGCCGATCCGCCTGCAAAAGTGGCGGCCTGCAGTCGAAACAGCCGCGCATATCGGCCGCCAAGGGCCATCAGTTCCTCGTGCGTTCCAGACTCCAGAATCCGGCCCGCGTCGAGCACGTAGATCCGGTCGGCCATCCGGACCGTCGAGAACCGGTGGCTGATGGCGAGCACGGCGCGGTCACGCGCTATCTGGCGCACCTTCTCGAACACTTCAATTTCGGACTCGGCGTCGAGAGCGCTGGTCGGCTCGTCGAGGATAAGCAGGCGCGCCGGGCTGGCGAAGGCGCGAGCGAGGGCGACCTTCTGCCACTCGCCTGTGCTGAGTTCCACTCCATCCCCAAACCAGTTGCCCAGGGTGGTCTCGTAGCCGTCCGGGAGTCGCTCGATCACGGAATGTGCGCTGGACCTCCGACTTGCGTCATCGACCCGATCCGAGGAGGAATCCATCGACACATCGCCGAAAGCGATGTTGTCGCGCGCGGACATCTGGTACCGAACGAAATCCTGGAAGATGGCGGCCACCTCCGATCGGTAGTCGGCCTTGCCGAAACCGCGGACGTCGTTTCCATCGAGCAGTACCCGCCCCTCCGACGGATCGTACAGCCGGCAAAGCAGCTTGGCGATCGTAGTCTTCCCGGACCCATTGACACCGATGAGGGCGACCATCTCACCCGGCCCGACGTGGAGATCCACCCCGTTCAGCAGATCGTCGTCGCGCGTGGGATATCGAAAGCGGACTCCCTCCAGCGCGAACCCCTGCTCCACCGTCTTCGGGAGCGGGCGCGGTGAGTCGGGCTCCTCGAGCGCCTCGTCAAGCTCCAGGAAATCGTCGAGGGTCGAGAGGAACAGGTTGTTCTCGTACAGGCTCCCCAGCCCGCCGAACACCGTCTGGACCAGGCTCAGACCCCGCTGCACGGCTCCCAGATACATCACCAGGTCGCCGACGGTCATGGCCCCCGACAGGGTCCGGTAGACGATCAGGGCGTACGAGGCAAAGGCTGCTACCGCCGCAGGCACCTGCGAGAGGACGTCACCCCTCGTGCGCACAGCCTCCAATCGCAGGCTCTCGAAACGGAGCCTGTCGCGAAGCTCCCCAAAGCGCCGAATCAGCTCGGGCCCGAGGCCGAAGATCCGGACCTCCTTGGCATGGTCCTCGTGTACCAGCAACCGGTCCAGATACAGGCTGCGGCGCTGGGTCTCCGCCCTGCGGCGCTGCCAGTCGTACCTCCGGTCTGAATGTCTGACCCGCACTCCGTACGCCGGAATCACGACCACCAGGAGCAGCAAGGGCAGAACCCAATGCGCGGTTGCCAGGAGTGCGATCAGACCCCCGAGGGTCGCTGCGCTCTGAACCACCTGAGTCAGAGACCCGAGGATCTTCTGCGGACGGTACGGCGCTTCGAGCTGTGCCCGGTGCAGCGTGTCGTGATAGCGCGGGTCTTCGTAGTACGCGAGGTCCACATCGATCGATTTGCGATGCAACACGCCGAACATGTGGTCCGTCACGGCCTGGCTCTGGGCCTCGGTCGCCAGGCTGGCCAGCGAGCGCGCCGCGGCCGAGGCCAGGCCGATCGACACGGCGAGACCTACCAGCCACAGCACGGAACCGAACGAGGCTGGGACTCCGCCGGTCAACCCGGTCGCGACGGCGTCCACGATCAACTTCATCACGTACAGGGCCGCGAGCGGGAGGACGGCCTGCACCAGGACCAGCGAGACGCTGAGCACGGTCCAGCCTGGTGCGCTCTGCCACACCAGGCCCAGCGGCCGGCGAAGGCGCATGGACACGGAGACCCGTTGCAGGAAGGAGGCGGATCGTCTGGTCATCACGGATCGTCCTTCCTGGGGCCCGGGAACTTCTGATCGAGATCCGGTAACCGGGTATAGGTCTCGAGCGGAACGTCTCCGCCGATCACGACCTGTCCGGAGCTCTCGATCCACGCATGGGCTTCGACCGGACCATCCGCTTCGCGGGCGACGCCCAGGCGGAGCTCAGCCGGCTCGCCCGCGCGTCGAAACAGGATCAACACGGCGAGCGCCTTCGGGAGGCAAGGGTTCCTGGATAGCAGCTTCCGCCCCGCAGCCTCGACAGCCCATACCGCAAGATCCCTGTCGAATTGCGAGTGCTCACCATGGCCGAAACCTGCGGACGCGGGCGGCCTGGCGACCCGGTAGACCCCGTCCATGACTTTCTGGAACGGCAAGACCCTGAGCATCGCCTGCAGTGTGACAATCAGCAGGCCTGCGCGCGTGACCGCCCCCCTCTCCTCGGGCGAGCGGTCACGGTATCGCTTGAGAGTCTTCCTCATCGAGCACGACGAGTCCGCGGTCGATGAGATCCGTAAGAAAGGACCTCAGATCTCTGCTCAACTCCGCGGGATCGACCTCATATCCGGCCGAAAGCAGGGCTTCCAGTTCACCGACCGTGCGCGGCTCGGCCAACGCGCCCCACACGGCAGCAGCGACATCATCCAGGCCCAGGTAGGAACTGGAAGCCAGGTCGAGAATCACGACCTCCTCTCCGAGGCCTGACCATACGTTCTGATCGGAGAGTCGAAGTCGGGTACCTTCCACCAATCTGCTCAACTGTGCCCTCAGCATTGTGCGTGATCCAGCCGGACCGACCGATTGTGAGATGCTGAAATGCAGCGATCGTGCCACGCGCTGAGTCCGGGCACGGCACGCTTCAACCGACCGGCTAGTGGAACGCTCGCAGCCAGGCCTCCGTGGAAATGGCCCACCAGAGGCAGTGGTGCTCAGGGGCTCCTTCGACGACCCCCTGATAGTGATCCGCCAGCGCGCTGGCATCGAGCCACTGCCTGCCCGCCGATCGCGAGCCAGCGAAGAGCTGCTCGATCGTCGGCACGGCGCGGGCACGAAGCGCCCGGCTGTACAGAGGGTAAGGGTCGGTCTTCTTGAGACCTCGATGAACCTCCGGGGGGAGCAGTGGCTGCACGGCGCGGCGGACGAGCCCTTTTTCGTTCCCGACCGTGTTCAAGACGCGCTGTGGAATCGCCAACACGAACTCTACCAGACGACGGTCGCTCCACGCGTCGGAGAAGCCCACTCCGCACCGAGCGCTCATGCGCTCAGACCAGCCGACTCCCCACATGTGCATCGGCGAGAACACGGATCGGTACCGTTGCCGGGCCGCCGCCCCGAGGTCGGACGGCGATCGATCGGATTGCGCTCGAATGGCGGACCGGTCAAGGTCACCCCAGCGACCCTCGAGCCAGGGCGGCACGCTCGACTCAGTACGGCTTCCTGAGCGCCGGCCGAGGCGGCCAGCGATACGTCTCAGTCGGGGAGCGCTTTCTGGAGGCCACAGCTCCCGGCGCACAGGACGCCACAGCTGCCTTCCTGCGATCGTCCCAAGGCTGCTGCCCTGCCAGTCAGCCAGAGTCCGCATCTCGCGCAACAGCGTTGCCCACCGGCCGGACCGCATGAGGGACGGAAGGTCGTAGATCGACTCGCCCGCAATCAGGTCGCCGCGGTCACCGGAGAGGACGAGGGCGCAGCCGTCGGCGCGGGCGGCATCCAGGCAGGCGTCCAGCAGCGGCTGGTACACGAACAGGTAGGGGTCGTCCCGGTCCGGCCCGTGCTCCGGATAGTCCTTCAGCGGCCACAAATCGTCCGCCGGTACGTCGGTCACCGGGATCCCCCAGTGCTCGGCCAGTGGGCCGCTCACCGCCCTCTCGTCACACTCCACCAGCTCGTCGAACGCGAAGCTGTACGCCCGGAACTCCGGACACTCCGCCTCACCTGACTTCACCAGCGACCCCGCCACCGCCGCCACGCTCCCCGAGTCCACTCCGCCGCTCAGCAGCAGACCCACCGGGTGCACGCTCCGCAGCCGTGCCCGCACCG
>JAMJQV010000165.1 GCA_023554435.1 Gemmatimonadota bacterium
CATTCGACGGGATGCGGAGCGGCCCACCTTGGAAGAACTGCTAGCCCGCCTGAGAGAGCGCCAGCCGATCGAGTCCAACGTCAGCGCTGCCGACATCATCCGTGAGCAGCGAGGGCCCATTTGATCGTCCCGGACGCTTCCGTCCTGGTGGATCTCCTTCGGTGCTCGGACGGTTGGGAGGCGTTAGCCGCGAGGCTGTTCCGGGACGGCGAGACGCTGCACGTGCCACACGTCGTGGATCTGGAAATCGCGCAGGCGCTGCGAGGTTCAGTTCGCCGGCGTGAGACAGGTCCGGCTCGCGCCGCAGAGGCCCTCACAGATCTGGGAGACCTGCCGCTCTACCGCTATCCTCACTCGCATCTCATGGTTCGGATATGGGAAATCCGTGACAGCCTCACTGCGTACGACGCCTCCTACGTCGCCCTGGCCGAAGCGCTGGACGCTACCCTTCTGACACGCGACTCTCGACTTGCCCGCGCCGGAGGCCATCAAGCCAGGGTCGAGTTGGTGTAACGACGGTCATGGTCACGGTCATTTGCGATCGAGCTCGTACATGAGCACCGACTCAACCCCCAGCTCGTCCCTCTTCCCGCCCAGGACGTAGTCCGCTCCAATCTCGAAGATGCGGAGGTTCCCGGCGAGCTTCACGTGGCCCAGCCACACGCCGGTCGTGTCGAAGACGGACATCGACTGGCCGTCCCCGCCGCCGTCCATGTCTCCCACCCACAGGTTGCCTTCCAGGTCTACTTCGACGATGCCGAAGACAGTGTGGGTCTCCGGGTATTCGACGACGTCGAGGAAGGTCAGGAATCGACCTCGCTGGTCCTCCGGCACCTGGTCGAGGAAACCGCGGTACCGTTCCTCCACCTGACGGATGTCCTCGTCCGTAACCGGTCGTGGCGAGACCTCGCGGCGGAGGATCGTCTGGACTGCGCCGTCATCCGAGAGAGCGCGTATCTCGTACACGCGGCTGTCCGCCACGAACACCCGGACCGGATTGCCTCCGGCCACGACGTAGCTGTTCGCACCGAACGGAAGTGGGTTCGCCGCCTTCTGGCCTTCGACCTCGTAGCCGAAGTGCTCCCATCCGGGAAGGAACCCGACGGTGTCTATGCGACTGCCATCGGCTGTCATGCGGGCCCAGCCGATCTCCATCCGATACGCTCCCAGCTCGGTCTGGCCTGCTGTTTCCTGGTTGTGGAGACCCAGCAGCAGGGAGCCGTCCGCCAGCAGGTCTCCCCCTTCGGCAAACCAGTTCGGGAATGCGTCGTTCAGGGCCGCGCGATTCAGCGGCGTCCTGTCGACGAAAGCCGTGTTGGCGAATCGGCTCAAGCTGCCCGGATACGCACCATCGAATACGAGCACCGTGTCGACTGCGGCCATGGCAATCTTCAATGGGTACATGAACTCGCCCGGCCCTTCACCTTCACCTCCGACGGTCTCGACCCATGCACCGCCGGAGTCGAACACGCGGATCTCTTTCGTACCGCTGTTCACGATGGCGATTCGCCCATCCGCGAGCCTCGTCGCGTCCGAGACTCCGAACAGTTGATACTCCGGCTCACCGTCCGCGACACCGATCGTGACCACAGCCTCGGTCCCGACGGTCCACTCCTCCCCGGTATCCCAGGCAGGGGAGTGATTGTCCACGATCCGGACTCCCGCACTGTCAGTTACCGAGTAGGTGCTCGAGTCCGGGAGGTCCGCAGAATCGGGCGAGCAGCCGGATGCGAACAGGACGAGGGTGGCGAAGTGAGCGTACGGGGGAAACCGAAGTGACATGGACTGCTCCAGTGATCGAGCGGCGGCCCCTTCCGGGGACCGCCGCTCCGTGATGTCCGCCGTGTAGCCTCCCGATCCGCAGGAGAGGGCACGGTCAGTCGCTCGTCGCGTCCTGCGGAACACCACCCGGAGGCATGTTCTCGTTCAGGTAGCGCGTCATGTAGCTGAACAGGTGCTTGCGCGTGCCGGGCCCCTCGAAGATCCCGTGGGAGCGGTTCGGATACGCCAGCATCGTGAAGTACTTGTTGTGCCGGATCAGCTCGTTGATCAGCTGCTCGGCGTTCTGGTAGTGCACGTTGTCGTCGCCCGTGCCGTGAACCAGGAGCAGGTTCCCCTCCAGTCCGCCGGCGTGCTTCAGCACCGAGCCTTCTTCGTAGTCCTCCGGGTTCTCATCGATCAGACCCATGTACCGTTCCATATAGATCGTGTCGTAGTTCCGCAGGTTCGTCACCGCGGCTACGGCGATCCCGGTGCTGTAGATCTCCGGGTAGCGGAACAGGGCGTTGAGGGTCGCGCCGCCACCGCCGCTCCAGCCCCACATTCCGATGCGGGACGCGTCCACGTACGGCCGCTCGGCGATCACGCGGGCTGCGGCCGCCTGGTCGGCACTGTTGACCTGGCCGACCTTCCGATACTGGGCCTTTCGCCAGTCCCGTCCGCGCGGGCCGGGGGTGCCCCGGTTGTCCACGCTGGCCACGATGTAACCCTGCTGGGTCAGCAACGTGTGCCACCCGAAGTTGCCCGTGTCCCACCGGTCGAGCACGGTCTGGGCGAAGGGGCCGCTGTAGGCGTAGAAGAACACCGGGTACTTGAGGCTCGGATCGAAGTCGGGCGGATACATGATCCACGCATCCAGCATCGCGTCGCCGACGTCGACCTGGAACAGCTCGGTCCGGCCGCGGTCCAGCTCCGCCAGCGTGGCGTTCAGTCGGGCGTTGTCCACCAGCACCCGCTGCACCTCGTGGTCCGGAAGGCTGATCAGGCTCGTGACCGGTGGCGTCGCAAACGTCGAGTACGTGTGAATGGCGAACGAAGCGTCCGGTGAGAGGCTGTACGTATGGGTCCCCGGCTGGTCTGCGGGGGACAGGCGCACCGGATCGCCACCGGCGAGCGGCACCCGGTACAGGTACCGCTGAGTCGCATTGTCCGGAGATGCCATGAAGTAGATCCAGCCGCCGTCCTCGTCGATCAACTCGACGCTGACGACCTCCCAGTCGCCGGACGTGATCGCGGTCAACTCACCGGTCATCCGATCCACCGAATAGATGTGCCTCCAGCCGGAGCGCTCGCTGAGCCACGTCATGCGTGCGTCGCCATCCAGCCAGATCCAGTCGTCGATCGCATCGAGGTACGCGTCGTCGGTCTCGGTGAGCAGGGTGCGGATCGAGCCGTCCTCGGCGTCGCACAGCATGACGTTGTTGATATTCTGATGGCGGTTCATGCGCTGAATCGCCACTTCGTCTCCGTTGCCGGACCACTCCATCCGCGGGACGTAGTTGTCCCGAAGATCTCCGGGCACCTCACACCACACGGTGGATCCACCACCGGCGCCCACCACACCCACACGGGCAGCGGAGTTTTGCGTTCCGACCTTGGGGTACTGAACAGGAATCGTGAAGGAGTAAACGGAGTCGGTGTTGTTGATCATATCGAAGACGCCGATCCCTTCGGCGTCGAGCTGCCAGTACGCGATCGACTCGCCGTCCGGCGCCCACCGCCAGCCGTCGGCCGGCAACGGCATGAAGAACTCCTCCTCGTAGACCCAGTCGAAGTTTCCGTTGATGATCGTCTCCGACCCGTCGTCGGTTAGCTGCGTGACCTGGCCCGTCGCGATGTCTTCCACGAACAGGTCGTTCTTGCTTACGTAACCGAACCGTTCGCCCGACGGATCGAATTTGCCGTACATGAGGCTGGATTCCGGTCGGTCCGCACCCATCTGTCGGAGCGCGCCCGTTTCCAGGTCCAGGACCCAGTAGTCGCCGCGCGAGTTGAATCGCCATACCCGCTGCGAGTTGGTGTAGATCAGCAGCTTGCTGCCGTCCGGGGACCATTCGTAGTTCTGGATGCCCAGCGGCCGCGTCTCGCCCTCGGGGACGAGCTGCGCCGCGGACACCAGGACCTCGCGCTCGCCGGTCGCGGCGTCGATTCGGACCAAGTCCCGTCCGGGGCCGGACTCGCTGCGCTCCAGCGATGTGTACGCGGATCCGTCCTCCAGCCATCTCGAGCGACTGGGGAAATCGGGGAAGAAGTCGCCGGATCCGAACAGCCGGTCCAGCGTCACCATGCTGGCGTCAGTCGGCTCCTGGGCCTCGCTCGCCGGCACGACCGCCAGGACGGCAAGTGCGGCCAGGAGGGTCGGTAAGCCGGTCTTCATACGTTTCAGCGATGTCATCGAATCACCCTTGTTCTACGGTACCGTCGGTGGTCTGCGCGGGTCCGTTCCGCGATCGAACAAGATACGGGAACGCCGCACCTCACGCTCTACTGACAGACGGAGAGGCCGGGGCGTTTACCTGTTCCCGACTCACGTACGGAGGCCCGCCCCGGGGGTTTCTCGAGACGGGCCTCTCACGGTCCCTGAAGAAGCCGCTCCGACTTCGTGCTCACTCAGTCCGAGGTCGGCTCCAGGGGGATTCCGCCCGGTGCCATGTGCTCGTTCAGGTACCGCGTCATCTCCGTATACAGGTGGCGGCGCGTGCCCTGGCCTTCGAAGATCCCGTGCGAGCGATTCGGGTACGAGAGCATCGTGAAGTGCTTGTTGTGCGCCACGAGTTCATTCACCAGGGCCTCGAAGTTCTGATAGTGCACGTTGTCGTCCGCAGTTCCGTGCACCAGAAGAAGATTCCCCTCCAGGTTCTTCGCATGCGTGATGGGAGCCCCGGCCTCGTAGTCCTCGGCTGCTTCGTCCGGGAGACCCATGTACCGCTCGGTGTAGATGGTGTCGTAGTACTTCTGGTGGGTCACGGCAGCGACCGAGATGGCGGTGCCGTATACGTCCGGATACTGGAACAGCAGGTTCAGGGCCATTTCACCGCCACCGCTCCAGCCCCAGGTTCCCACGCGTTCGGCGTCCACGTACGGACGGGAGATGATCACCCGGGCCGCCGCACTCAGGTCGGCCACGTTCAGCTGGCCGATGTTGCGGTACAGCGCCTTCCGCCAGTCCCGTCCCCTGGGGCCTGGAGTTCCGCGATTGTCGACGCTGGCCACGATGTATCCCTGCTGCGTGAGCATCAGGTGCCACAGGTAGTTCCCGCCGCCCCACGAGTCCTGAACGGTCTGGCCCCAGGGTTCACTGTATCCGTAGAACAGGATCGGGTACTTCTTCGACGCGTCGAAGTCCGGCGGATACATGATCCATGCGTCGAGCAACGCGTCGCCGATGTCCACCTGGAAGAACTCGAAGTCGCCGCGATCCAGGGCGTTCACGGTTTCCCGGAGCCGGTGGTTGTCCACCAGCGTGCGGATCACCTCGTGGTCGGGCAGCCGAACGAGCTCGGTGACCGACGGCGAACCGAAGCTCGACCAGGTGTGGAGAGCGAACCGGCCGTCGGGCGAGATGTTGTATCCGTGCATCCCCGGCTGGTCTTCCGGGGTCAACCTCTCGGCGTCTCCCCGCCCGTTGAGGCGCGCCCGGTAGAGGTAGCGCTGCGTCGCGGTCTCGGGTGACGCGGTGAAATACACCCGGCCGCCATCCTCGTCGATCCGCTGGATGCTGATGATCTCCCAGTCATCGTCGTCGTCGGTGATCGCCCTGACCTTCTCGCCGTCACGCGACACGCGATACAGGTGCCGCCAGCCCGATCGCTCGCTGACCCAGGTGAACTCCTTGTCGCCGTCGAGCCATTCCCAGTCGTTGACCGCGTCCAGATAGGCCGGATCGGTCTCTGTCAGGATCGTCCGCGTCGCTCCGGTGGCGGCGGCGCACAGCATCACCTGGTTCGTGTTCTGGTGCCGGTTCATGCGCTGGATGACGATCTCGTCCGAATTCCCGGACCACTCCATGCGCGGGATGTAGTTGTTCCGCCGGTCGCCCGGTACGTCGCACCACGTGGTCTGGCCGCCGGCGCTCGAGATCACGCCCACCCGGGCAGCCGAGTTCGTGCCGCCGGCCTTGGGGTACTCGACGGGGATGGTGTAGGAGTAGACGGAGTCCGTGTTGTTGATCATCAGGAAATGGCGAACGCCCTCCGCGTCGAGCTGCCAGAACGCGATGGACGCTCCGTCGGGGCTCCAGCGGAACCCGTCGCGCGCGGAGAACTCCTCTTCGTACACCCAGTCGAACGTCCCGTTGATGAGCGTCTCGGAGCCGTCGTCCGTGAGTCGCACCACCTCGCCCGAGGCGATGTTCTCCACGTAGAGGTCGTGCTCGCTGACGTAGGCCACGCGTTCACCGGCCGGATCGAACTTGGCGAACATGAGACTGGACTCGGGCCGGTCGGCGCCGATCTGCCGCAGGTCGTACGTCTCCAGGTCGAGGACCCAGTAGTCACCGCGGGTATTCTGACGCCAAACCCGGCGTGAGTTGGTGAACACGAGGAGCCTTGTCCCGTCCGGCGACCACTGGTAGCCCTGGATCGACATGGGTCGCTCGGCTCCCTCGGGCATGAGAAGAGAGGCTGAGACCAGGATCGTACGAATCGCGGATTCCGTCTCGTAGCGAACCAGGTCACGTCCGCCGGTCACCGCCGCTGACGGCTCGAGCGTCGTATAGAAGGTGCCATCTTCGAGCCACCGGGCCTGGCCGAAGAAGTCTCCGCGGAAGTCGGCGGATCCGTAGATCCTGTCCAGGGTGACGGCTGCGGCATCGGTATCCTGGGCCACGCCCGCCGGCGCCAGGAGCAGGGACAAGACGAACAGCAGGCTCGCGGCGCTCCAGGCGCCTCGCATCTCAAATCGCATCGCGGATTCCTCGTGGATTGCCGGGGTCGCCCTCCGCGTGATGGACCGAGGGCGCTGAGGCCGTCGCCACCGCGGCGCGGCCCCGACACAAGCTATCGAGTGGAGTGGCTTCGCGCGCTCTTCCCCGGTTCAGCGCCCGAGCAGCTTGAGGACGTCGTTGAGGAAGGCGAAGCTCATGAAGAACACCACGACGGTCGCCCCGGCGATGTGGGTGTACCGCACCAGCGTGGGGTGCAGCGGGCGTCGAATCACGCCCTCGATGGCCAGGAGCAGGAAGTGCCCGCCGTCCAGGACGGGAATCGGGAGGAAATTCAGGATCGCCAGGTTCAGCGACAGGAACGCGACGAACGCGAAGAACTGGGGCCAGTTCATCCTGTAGGCACGCTCGCTCATGCGCGCGATCTCGAC
>JAMJQV010000166.1 GCA_023554435.1 Gemmatimonadota bacterium
GGCGCTGGCGGGAGACGAGCGGGTCTCGATGAACCTGTGGGGCCTGACGCCGGACCTGTTCGGACCCCTGGATGAGCGTTTCGGAGTGTTTCTCGGTCGACACGGTGACGACCCGCGGGCCGAGTTCTATCTGAGCGACGCGATCGGCGCACTCGTCGTGTCCCAGCAACTGACCGTGCGCGTGACGGAGACCGACGAACGCTGGCTCGGGATGACGTTCCCCGCGGACCGGGGTCTCGTCCGGGCTGGAATCCGCGACCTGGTGAAAGCCGGTGAGTACCCGCCGTCGCTGCGCGCCGCCCTCCGCGTGACCGATCCGCGCGTCGGAGATCCTGGGTGAGGCTGGACGCCTTCGATTGGACCGTCGTCGCTGCTTACGGCGCCCTGGCCCTGATCATCGGAGTCTATTTCGCGCGCCGGGCCGGTAGGGGCACCGCCGAGTTCTTCCTTTCGGGCCGCAAGCTCCCGTGGTGGATGCTCGGCACCTCGATGGTGGCCACCACGTTCTCCACCGACACGCCCAACCTGGTTACCGATCTCGTACGAACGGGCGGCGTGAGCCAGAACTGGCTCTGGTGGGCGTTTCTGATCACGGGAATGTGCACCGTCTTCTTCTACGCCAAGCTGTGGCGGCGCTCGGGCGTGTTCACGGACATGGGGTTCTACGAGCTCCGTTACTCGGGCAAGCCGGCTGCCTTCCTGCGCGGATTCCGCGCCCTGTACCTCGGCGTGTTCTTCAACGTCATGATCATGGCCACGGTCACGCTGGCCGCGATCAAGATCGGCGGGGTCCTGCTCGGAATCGACAAGTACACGACCGTCCTCATCGCCGGCACCATCACCGTCATCTACTCGGCCACCTCGGGCCTGTGGGGCGTGGTGGTCACCGACCTGCTGCTGTTCGTGATCGCCATGGTGGGGGCCGTGGCCGCTGCGTACTACGCTCTCGCCCAGCCCGAGGTGGGAGGGCTCGCCGGACTCGTCTCTCACCCCGAGATCGCCGGCAAACTCTCCCTGCTTCCGGACTTCACGGACTGGAAGGTGGCCGTTCCCGTGTTCGTGGTGCCGATCGCCGTGCAGTGGTGGGCCACCTGGTACCCCGGATCGGAACCGGGAGGCGGCGGCTACGTGGCCCAGCGGATGCTCGCGTCGCGAAACGAGACGGAATCGATGAAGGCCACGTTGTGGTTCAACATCGCCCACTACGCCCTCAGACCCTGGCCGTGGATCCTGGTCGCGCTCGCGTCGCTGGCCGTCTACCCGACGCTCGACTCCCTGGCAGTTGCGTTCCCGAACGTCGATCCGTCGATCCTCAAGCACGACCTGGCCTACCCGGCCATGCTGGTGTTTCTGCCGCATGGGCTCCTGGGACTCGTGGTCGCTTCGCTGGCGGCCGCCTACATGTCCACCATCAGCACGCACCTCAACTGGGGCGCCTCCTACGTGGTGGACGATTTCTACCGGCGCTTCCTCGTTCCGGACCGCGACGAGCGTCACTACGTGGCGGTGGCCCGGCTGGCGACGGTGGGCCTGATCGTGCTGGCTCTCCTGGTTTCGCTGTGGCTCCAGAACGCTCTGCAGGCCTTCCAGATTCTGCTCCAGATCGGGGCCGGCACGGGGATGATCTTCCTGCTGCGATGGTTCTGGTGGCGCATCAACGCCTGGAGCGAGATCTCGGCCATGGTGATCTCGTTCGCCGTGGCCGTGTGGTTCCAGTTCGGGCACGAGGCCGCGGGGCTACCGGCGCTTCATCCGTCCCTGCAGCTGGTGATCGGAGTCGCCCTGACCACCGCGGTATGGCTCGGCGTAACGTTCGCGACGGCGCCGACGGATACCGCCACGCTGCAGGATTTCTACGACAGGATTCGCCCCTTCGGCCGCGGATGGGCGAGGGTCGTCCAGGTTGACGACACACCGGCCGGCGGTAGCGTCGCCGCGGCTCTCAGCTGCTGGCTCCTCGGGTGCGTGGTGGTCTACTCGGCCCTGTTCGGGACCGGGTACATGCTGTACGGCCGCCCGGCCTCCGGGTCCCTCTTCCTCGCTGCCTCGGCCCTCGCGGCGGTTGGACTGTTCCGCACGCTCCCCCGGGTCGGATTCGAATAGGCGGCGTCTCCTCGCTTGACACCCGCGGTCGATCCCGGCCTATTGGCGGCCCGGCCCCGGTTAGGGACGGCAAGACCGCACCTGTCACAGGACCCCAGAAGAGAGAAATCAGAATGCTGAAGCGTTGGATTCGTACCTCCCTGTTCGCCGCGTTGGTCGCCGTTTCGGCGTCCGTCGTTCCGGCCGATGCAGCGGCACAGGACAGCCCGGCTCTCGATCGCATCATCGAGACCTCGACGCTCCGCGTCGGCATGTCCGGCAGCCAGCCGCCGTTCAACATGAAGGCCCGCGACGGAGCCCCGATGGGCCTCGAGGTGGACCTGGCGAATGCCCTCGCGGCTGCGATGAAGGTAGAGCTGCAGATGGTCGAGATGCCGTTCGCGGACCTGATCCCGGCGCTCGAGAACGGCGACGTCGACCTGGTGATGTCCGGCATGACGATCACGGCGGACCGGTCGCGGCGTGTCTCGTTCGTCGGCCCGTACGCGATCTCCGGCAAGTCGATCCTCACGACGTCGGCGGCGCTGGCGGCGGCCGAGGCGGCCGAGGACCTCAACGAGTCCGACATCCGGCTCGTGACGCTCGCCAACTCCACCAGCGAGACGTTCGTGCGCACCAACCTGCCCGAGGCGCAGCTCACGACAGTCGCTTCGTACGACGAGGCGATCGCGATGCTGCGGGCCGACGAGGCCGGGGCGCTGGTGGCGGACATGCCGATCTGCCTGCTGACGGTCATGCGGTACCCGAACGAGGGCTTCGCCACGTTGAACCAGCCGCTGACGCTGGAGCCGATCGGGATCGCGGTGCCGGCGAATGACCCGCAGCTGCAGAACCTGGTGCGCAACTACTTCGTCGCACTCGAGGGAACCGGTATTCTGGAAGCCCTGCGACAGACCTGGCTCGAGAACGGATCCTGGATCGCAGCCCTGCCCTGAGGACGTAACGCGCGGCGTTCGATCGCGCGCTAACGGCAGGAACTCGGCGGGTCGCTTCGCGTGATGCGAGGCGACCCGCTTTGCATCGAGACCGAGAGATGGCCGAAGAGGATAGACGAGAAGGGATGGCGAAGGGTGGCAGGAAGGGCGTTTGGGCGTCCGTCCGAGAGGCCATCCACGGTTCTGAAGAGGACTTCACCGAGGGAAGTCTGAACCGGGCCGTAGGCCTGCTCGCCGTCCCGATGGTACTGGAGATGGCGGGCGAATCGCTGTTCGCGGTGGTGGACGCGTTCTTCGTGGCCCGCCTGGGCTCCGAGGCGCTGGCCGCGGTCGGGCTCACCGAATCCGTGCTCGAGATCATCTACGCCATCGCCGTGGGACTGGCCATGGCCACGACCGCCGTGGTGGCGAGGCGATTCGGAGAAGGAGACAAGCGGGCGGCCGCCAGGACCGCGGTACAGGCCATCTACATCGGCGTCGCGATGTCTGTGGTCTTCGGGACGATCGGAGCGATCTGGGCCCCGGACATCCTTCGCCTGATGGGCGCCGACGAAGCCACCGTCTCCGCGGGGACCAGCTACACGCGGTTACTGTACGCCAGCATGATCTCCATCATGCTCCTGTTCATCAACAACGCCATCTACCGGGGCGCCGGCGACGCCGCGATGGCCATGCGGTCCATCTGGCTCGCGAACGGGATCAACGTAGTGCTCGATCCGCTGCTGATCCTGGGCATCGGGCCGTTCCCCGAACTCGGATTGATGGGAGCCGCCGTGGCCACCACCATTGGCCGCAGCACGGGTGTCCTGTACCAGCTGTGGGGGCTGTCCCGAGGGAAGCGGCTGCGGGTGAGGCGGGAAGACCTGCCCGTGGACTTCGCCCTGATCAGGAAGATCCTGCGCGTGTCGGCGGGCGGGATCGGCCAGATGTTCATCGCCACCGCCAGCTACATCGGACTGATCCGCATCCTCGCCACGTTCGGCAGCGTGGTGCTGGCCGGGTACGTGATCGCGATCCGGGTGGTGATCTTCATCATTCTCCCGGCGTGGGGCGTGGCCAATGCGGCCGCCACCCTGGTGGGACAGAACCTCGGCGCCGGCAAACCCGATCGGGCCGAGAGAGCCGTGTGGATCACGGGCGTGTGGAACATGGCGTTCATGACGATCATCACGGTTCTATTCGTGGTGTTCGCGGAATCGATCGTCGGCGTGTTCACCAAAGATCCCGAGATACTCACCGTCGGTACGGCGGCCCTCAGGATCATCAGCTACGGATATGTCTTCTACGCGTGGGGTATGGTGGTGCTGCAGGCGTTCAACGGAGCGGGGGATACGGTCACGCCGACGTGGGTGAACTTCGTCGCTTTCTGGCTGATCCAGATCCCGCTGGCCTGGTTCCTGGCGCTCAAGACGGGGCTCGGACACCACGGAGTGTACCTGGCCATCGCGATCGCCTACTCGCTCTCGGCCGTATTCGGGATGATCTTGTTCCGGCGCGGAAAGTGGAAGGAAAAGAAGGTCTAGCCCGGGAGAGCCGATGTACACGGAGTTGGAGCTGTCGCACGTTCAGCAGACGCTGAGGACACTTCAAAAGAGGATCACGGAACGTTTTCCGGAGTCCGGCCTGAGCCAGGTCGCGGCCGACCTGTGCATCATCGCCGAGGAGACGGAGCCGGTTCTCGAGAAGTTGAGTCGGCCGAACTGGGTCGTGCGGACCTTCGTCGTGTTGGCCATCAGCCTGGTGGTCGTCCTGGCCGGTGGGCTTTTCGCTCTCGTCGGGTCACTGTCGCTGGGAGACGATGGGCTCGGATCGGTGTTGCAGGCCTTCGAGTCGGCAGCCCAGGACCTGGTCTTCCTCGGCATCGCGATCTACTTCCTGGTCACGATCGAGGGGCGCCTGAAGCGGCGACTCGCCCTGCGCGACCTGCGCCGGCTGCGAGCCATCGTTCACATCGTGGACATGCACCAGCTGACCAAGGACCCCGAACACCTTCTGGTCCCCAGCGACCGCACCGCCTCGTCGCCGGATAGTCAGCTTACCCGTTTCGAACTGTCCCGGTATCTCGACTACTGCTCGGAACTGCTCGCGTTGAGCAGCAAGCTGGCGGCGTTGCATGCCCAGCGCATGAACGATCCGGTAGTCCTCGACGCGGTCAACGACATCGAGGTCCTGGCGGCGAACCTGTCGAACAAGATCTGGCAGAAGATCGTGATCCTCGACACGATTCCGAACCTCGCCTGAGGCTGCCTGCCGGTCCGCGTGTCAGGCCGGCCCCACCTCCGCCGCCGTTTCCGGCGCTGGAGCTCCCCGACCTCCCGCGCGCCAGGACCGCAGCTTCACGCCCACGTCATGCTGGAGCATCGTCAGGGCCGGAACGAGCACCATGATAATGAAGGTCGCGAAGAGGATTCCGATCCCCAGGCTCACCGCCATCGGCACCAGGAACTTCGCCTGCAGGCTCCGCTCGATGATGAGCGGAAATACACCGAGAAACGTCGTGAGCGTCGTGAGCAGGATGGGGCGAAACCGGCTCTTGGCTCCGATGAGAATGGCCTCGCGGATGGGCTTCCCGGAGTCCCGTTGCTCGTTCACGAAGTCGAGCAACACCAGCGAATCGTTGATCACCACGCCGCTCAGGCCCACGATCCCGAACACGCTGAGCATCCCGAGGTCGAGCCCGAACAGCAGGTGGCCGAACACGGCACCGACCACGCCGAACGGAACGGCGGCCATGA
>JAMJQV010000016.1 GCA_023554435.1 Gemmatimonadota bacterium
ACGACCCGAGCGCCGCACCCCGGCTCGTGGCGCTCCACGCGTTGCACGCTTGCACCGAAGGCGTCGCGATCGGAGTCGCCATGGCGGTGGACCTCTCCCTCGGCGTTTTCATGGCCGTCGCCATCGCGGTCCACAACGTGCCCGAGGCCGCGCTGCTGAGCAGTGCCACGCGCAGGCAGGGAGCGGGTCGGGCAGGCACCGTCGGCCTGGTCGTGCTCTCGAACATCGGGCAGCCCGCGCTTGCCGTGGCTACCTGGTTCGTCGTAGCCACGGTGCCAGCCACCCTGCCGTGGATGCTGGGCTTCGCGGTCGGCGCCCTGCTTAACCTGGTGATGACCGAGCTACTCCCCGCCTCGTACCGGGAGGCCGGATCGACCAGCATCGCGCTGGTGGCCAGCGTAGCCCTCGCGCTCGTCGTGCTTCTGGGAGGGATCCTCCCGTGAGGGACGTGACCCTGGTCTTCACGTACGGGCTGATCACCGCTCTGGCGACGGGCCTCGGTGCGCTCCCGTTCCTGCTGGTGAGAACCGTCTCCGGACGCATGGTCGGCCGCCTCAACGCCGTGGCTTCCGGGCTCATGCTCGGGGCCAGTTTCGGGCTGCTGGCGGAAGGGACCCGTTTCGGGGGGTGGCAGACCTTCTCGGGGGGACTCCTCGGGGTCCTGTTCATTCTCGTTACGAACCGATACCTGCGCGAGCACCACGCTCACCCGGGTACCTCGGGCGGCAAGGAGGACGGGCTTCGTCGGATGGTCCTCATCGTCACTGTGATGACGGTGCATTCGCTGGCGGAGGGCGTGGCGATCGGGGCCTCGTTCGGCGGCGGGATGGCCCTGGCAACGTTCATCACCGTGGCGATCGCCGTGCACAACATCCCGGAGGGAGTGGCGATCAGTGCCGTGTTGCGGTCCAACGGAGTCAGCGTACCCCGCTGCGCCGGCTGGAGCATCGTCTCCTCGCTGCCTCAACCGGTGATGGCGGTGCCGGCCTTCCTGTTCGTCGAGGCGTTCACGCCGGCTCTTCCCTACGGCATTGGCTTCGCGGCCGGGGCGATGGTGTTCATGGTTCTGCTCGAGATCCTGCCGGAGGCGTACGGGAAGGGATCGGCCCGTGAGATCGGCACGATCACCACGCTGTCGATGATCGTGATGATGCTTTTCCAGAAGGTGGTCGCGGGCTAGCGGGAGACTTCGAGCCGGCGGAAGGGCTCAGTCGGCGCCCGGGGGTGTAAGACGTTCGAACGGAAGCGGGCACGGTGTCCGCCCGGGATTGAACCGAGCTTCGGAGGGGTGTCGTGCGGAATCGGAATCCAATGAGATCTGTCGCGGCCCGCGTCCTCGCGGCCGCGGTCATGTCGTGGGTGTTCTTCCTGTCTCCGTCGGACCTCGAGGCGCAGGAGGCGCGCACCCTGGTGCGGGGCGAGAGCAGCAACGGGGGGTTCGGCGCGGTCGGGTTCAAGGGCTCCGGCGTCAACGACCAGTTTGCCGGCTTCTTCGGCGCCCGCGGCGCATGGATGATCGATCACGTGTTTGCTCTAGGCGCTGGTGGGTACGTGATGGGCGGGGGGGTGGACGTCGAGGGCTCGACGGGCCCGCAGTCCCTCAAGATGTGGTACGGTGGGGCCGAGATCGAGTTCATCAGCGGGTGGAGCGAGGTGTATCACTTCACCTTTCTGACCCTGATCGGCGGTGGGTCATTGGACCTGGAGGGGCAGTCCGACGGGATCTGGGCCGCCGAGCCCGCGCTGAATCTCGAGATCAACGTGAACTCGTTCCTCCGCCTCGATTTCGGCGGCGGCTACCGGTTCGTATGGGACGTCGACATTCCCGACCTTTCCAACGGTGACCTGAGCCAGTTCTTCGGCCAAATCGTCCTCAAGTTCGGCGCGTTCTAGAAGGACGGACTCGTATGAGCACCGGCGGGCTTGCCCACCTGCCGGTGCTCGGGCTAGTCTCCGCTCTCGACCGAGACCACCCTCAAGGCACTCCGGCCATGTCTTCCATGCATGCTGTCGCAGTCGTTCCGGCCCGTTACGATTCGCAGCGGTTTCCGGGCAAGGTTCTGGCCGATATCGGCGGAGATCCGCTCATCCAGTGGGTGTACGAGCGTGCGGCCAGGGCTCGCAGGGTGGACCGGGCCTTCGTCGCGACGGACTCCGAGAAGGTCGAAGCGGCATGCCGCGCGTTCACGACCGATGTCTGGCTCTCGCGGGCACAGCACGCCAGCGGCACCGATCGGGTGGCGGAGATCGCTCGCGAGGTCGAAGCGAAGATCTTCGTCAACGTCCAGACGGACGAGCCGATGATGGACCCGGACCTGGTGGATGCGCTCATCGATCTGATGGACAGGGAAAGGGTCGATTTCGCCAGCGCCGTCGCGCCGATTCACGAAATGAGCGACTTCCTGGATCCCAATGTCGTGAAGGTGGTGTGCGACGCCCGCGGTGACGCGCTGTACTTCTCCAGGGCGCCGATTCCGTGGCCTCGTGGGGAGCGCCTGGAGCCGGGGGCGCCATGGCCTCCCGGCCTGAGAGCCCTGAAGCACATAGGGATCTACGCGTACCGGAGGGAGGCCCTGCTGGAGCTCGCCGGCCTGCCGCGATCCGAGGCCGAGGTGGCCGAGAGCCTCGAGCAACTGCGGGTACTGGATCGAGGCTGGAAAATGCGGATCCTGGAGTGGGACTACAAGGGAATCGGCGTGGACACGGAATCGGACCTCCAGAGAATCATAAACAACATAAAACAGCAGTAGTCAAAACAATGGGAGATAGTTAGTTGCCAGGATTCGAAATATTCGGGGACGAAGAGCGCACCGAGGTCGGTCACGTGCTCGACACGGGCGTCTTGTTCAGGTACGGATTCGACGACCTACGGGACGGGGTCTGGAAGGCCCGCACTTTCGAGGCGGAGTTCTCCAAGCGGCTTGGGGCCGCCTACTGCCACCTGTGTTCGAGCGGAACGGCGGCCCTGGGCATCGCGATGGCGGCCTGCGGGATTGGTGCCGGGGACGAGGTGATCGTGCCGACGTTCACGTTCATTGCCACCATCGAGGGCGTGCTGCAGGCTGGGGCGGTGCCGGTATTCGCAGACATCGACGAGACGCTGTGCCTGGACCCGGAGTCGGTGCGGAGCCGAATCACCGGGCGGACGAGGGCGGTCGTCCCGGTGCACATGTGCGGATCCATGGCCCGCATCGATGAGCTGGCCTCGCTGTGCGCTGAATCAGGTCTGCGACTGATCGAGGACACCGCGCAGGCCGTTGGCGCCAGCTTCCGCGGCCAGTCGCTCGGGACATTCGGCGACATGGGCTGCTATTCGTTCGACCCGGTGAAGACGATTACATGCGGCGAGGGCGGCGCAGTCGTCACGGACGACGAGGACCTGTACCACAGGGCCGAGCAATACGCGGACCACGGGCACGATCACGTGGGAAGCGATAGAGGGGCGGAAGGACACCCGATTCTCGGAACGAACCACCGCATCAGCGAGCTCGGGGCGGCGGTCGGATTGGCACAGCTCCGAAAACTCGACTGGATCCTCGAGACGCAGCGGAAGAACAAGGACCGGTTGCGCGAGGCCTTCGCCAGCTGCGGCGAGGTCACTTTCCGGGAGATCCCTGATCCGGAAGGGGACTCGGCCACGTTCCTGTCGGTATTCGCGCCGGACGAAGACACGGCTCGGGCGTGGACGCGTGCCCTGGCCGATGCCCATGTCCCGGGTTGCTTCTACTGGTACGAAAACAACTGGCACTATCCTCGCGGCTGGGAGCACCTGAAGGCGATGCGCACCCCCGGGCTTTCCCCTGTCACGCTGCTCGATCCGCCGCCGGATTTTTCGGCCATGGATATCGAGCGGTCGGACCGGATCATGTCGCGTACGATTTCGATGCTGGTCAAGCTGTCCTGGACCGATGCAGAGCTCGGCGATCTCCAGGACCGGATCAGGAAGGCCCTGGAGGGCTGACCATGTTCAGAAACTTCCCGATGATCTCGCGTGTGGTGTACGGCCGCGGCTGCTTCGACCAACTGGATGACATCCTGGCCGACCATAGACACCCGGGCCGCGATTCCATGGTCTTCGTAGTGGATGATGTCTTCGAGGGGTCCAGCCTGGCGGACCGGGTGCCGGTGAGGGATTCGGATGTCCTGCTATGGGCCGATGTCGACGTGGAGCCCAAGACCTCGTACGTAGACGAAATGACCGACCTTGCCAGGGCCGTGGCGGGGGACGAGCCGGGCGGCATCATCGGGATCGGCGGTGGAAGCGTAATGGACCTGGCCAAGGCCGTGTCGCTGATGCTGACGAATCCTGGCTCATCGGCGGAATACCAGGGCTGGGACCTGATCCGGAACCCTGCTGTCTACCACGTGGGGATTCCGACCCTGTCGGGAACAGGAGCCGAGGTTTCACGCACCGCGGTGCTGACGGGCCCGGAGAAGAAGCTGGGCTTGAACTCGGACCACACGGTGTTCGACCAGGTCGTTCTCGACCCGGACCTGATCGCCGACGCGCCCGACCGGCAGCGTTTCTACACCGGCATGGACTGCTACATCCACTGCGTCGAGTCTCTCGAGGGCACGTATCTCAACGCCTTCAGCGAGGCCTACGGGTCCAAGGCGCTCGACCTGTGCCGTGAGGTCTTCCTCGGGGAGCGCACGCCCGAGTCGGACGAGAAGCTCATGATGGCGTCCTTCTTCGGCGGGATGAGCATCGCCTACTCCCAGGTCGGGGTCGCGCACGCTACATCGTACGGGCTCTCATACGTCCTCGGCCTCAAGCACGGGGAAGGGAACTGCGTGGCGTTCAATCACCTGGAGGAGTTCTATCCCGAGGGGGTGGCGGAATTCCACCGGATGGCGGAGTTCGCCGGCGTGGAGATGCCGACGAACGTGACCGCTGCCCTGGCGGACGCAGACATGGAGCGCATGATGGACGTGTCCCTGGGCATGGGGCCGCTGTGGGAGAACGCCCTCGGGCCGGATTGGCAGGACCGGATGACGCCGGAACGTCTGCGGGCTCTATACGAGAGGATGTAGGTGTCGTGCCGGGCTCCTTGCGCGAGCAGATCTACGAGGTCGTCCGGCGCATTCCGGCCGGGAAGGTGGCCACCTACGGCCAGGTTGCGACGCTCGCCGGCGCGCGCGGACACGCCCGCCAGGTCGGTTACGCCCTGCACGGTCTGCCCGACGGAGCAGACGTTCCCTGGCATCGTGTGATCAATGCCCGCGGCCAGATCAGCCTTCGAAACTCTCCGGGCTCCGGGGCGGACCAGAAGAGGCTCCTGGAAGCGGAGGGAGTCGAGTTCGACCACCTCGAGAGGATCGACCTGTCCCGGTTCCGCTGGCGAGCGCGTCCCATGCCGTGGGAATAGGGCGGACTCTGCGGGTGTCTAATCCTCGACCGGGATGGGATTGCAGATGGCCGGAGGCGAGCGGCCACGCCCATCTCGGAGCCCGAACCGACTCCGGGGTGATACCGAATGACAGCGCTCCAGCCAGTGGACCGCCCCGGTCGTCTGAGCGACCCGGACCGTGCGCGCAGCGACTGAGTCGCGCATTGCGAAGGCGACTGCCGTAGTGGAGCGACCCGTGTCTGTCTCCGACCAGGTTCTGATCGACCGGTCCAGGGCCGGCGACGAGAGGGCCTTCCGGGACCTGGTCGAGCGATACGAGCCCCGGGTGGCGGCGACCGTCATCGGGATGCTCGGTCCCGGGGACGAAGCGGAGGACGTGGGTCAGGAGACGTTCATCCGGTTGTATCGCGCACTCGACCGCTTCCGGGGCGATTCGAGCCTGGGCACGTACCTGACGCGAATCGCGATCAACCTGTCGCTAACGGCCCTGAAGAAGCGCAAGCGGCGGATCTCGAGGTTCGTCAGCCAGGACGAGACGGAACGGGACCGGCCGGAGGCTTCCTGGGATCCGCGCGGAGAGTTGGAGCGGAAGGACGACATCCGGAGGGTACGCGGTGCGGTCGAGAGGTTGGCACCCAATCACCGGGCCGTCGTCGTCCTCAGAATGATCGATGGATACTCGACGCGGGAAGCGGCCGAGATCCTTGGAGTTCCCGTCGGAACTGTCATGTCGCGCCTCGCACGGGCGATGGAGCGGCTGGAGAAAGACATGAAGGAGTCAGACGATGGATGACCGCGAGCTGCTGATCCGGTACAGCGAGGGAGACCTGCCGGACGAGGAGTTGGCCCGGGTCGAAGAGCGGTTGAACAGCGAGCCCGGATTCCGCTCGAAGAGGGAGAGCGTGGAGGAGATCGCGACGTTGCTTCGACAGGGGGCCGCCGGTTCCTTTGAGCCGTTCTTCGCGGCTCGCGTAGTGGCGAGACTCCGTAAGGCGGACTCCTCGGCAGCGGAGGGGATGTACGAGGCCCTGCGCTGGATCTTCGCCCGCGTGGCCGTGGCCTGTGTCGTGGTGATGCTCGCGATCGGCGCGTACTCGGCTCTGGAAGGCGGGTACGGTGGATCAGTGGTGGATTCCGTGATGGGACTTCCGGAAGCCACGCTGGAAACCGCCCTCGCGCTCGGGGGCTGAGGAGGAACCATGCAGACACGGACAAAGTCGGCCTTTCTCCTCCTGGCCGTGCTGGTGCTCGGATTCGCCATCGGGATGCTCGTCAGCGGAGTGCTGCACAACCGACGCATGGATCGAATCGCCCGGATCAGGACCGGTCCGGGAATCGTTCAGCTCGTCGAGCGAGCGGTGCAGCCGGAGAGCGAGGAGCAAAGGGCTCAGATCTATGAAATCATGGAGGGTGCAGCGCCCCGTTTCGCGGAGATGTTTCAGCGAACACAGGAGGAAATGAGGGCGCTGTCGGATTCCGTGATGTCCGAACTCGAGGGGGTCCTGACTCCGGAGCAGCTCGAGAATCTCAAGGAGCACATGCTGATGAGGCGTGGCCGGCCACCTTCCGACGAATGGCGGGGCAAGGAACGGCCGGGGCGGCGCCTGCCTCGTGATGGCGCCCCGCCTCCTCACGACGGAGGTCCGCCGCCTCCCGCCGGTGGTCCGCCGCCCGAGTGAGGGCCGTTGAAGCGACTGAACCAATCTGCGGCATTCTGCAGACTCTGCGCGCGTCTGTCCGGCCACGCGCTCGCCTCGACCGTCGCCGCCGCGTGCCGTTCTTATGCACACATATTGGCATATTGGCGGCGTTGGCATGCCATTCGCACCATCAATGGAGCGGCCCACAAGTCTTGGTCGTTGAAGCAGGACCGACTATCTTGGTAGACGCGGCCAAAATGACGACTGTCAGGGGGCAACGAAGTGTTTAATAGGAACCGAACTGCGCGGCGACTCTATTCCCGCGTCCGTAGTCGGGCCCGAAGGCGCACGCGCCTGGGTGAGGCGGGGCAGGCTCTGGTCGAGATTGCGATCGCACTGCCGATCCTGCTGGCCCTTCTCGTCGGCATCTTCGAATTCGCGCGGGCCTACAACGTCCAGCAGGTGATCACGAACGCGGCCCGGGAGGGAGCGCGGGAAGGCGTTCTTCCGTCGACCTCGCAGGCCGAGGCCGAGGCTCGAACGGCATTGCGTCTCTCGGACGCGAACATCGTGAGCGCGACCGTGACCTACTCCTGTTCCGGCAGTTGTGACACCGGAGATGCGGTCGCCGTGACCGTCTCCGTACCGTATACCTTCCGGTTCATCGGACCGGTACTCCGCCTGTTCTCGAGCGGCGCGGATCCCGGGACGATCACCCTCAGATCCACGGCCACGATGAGGAAGGAGTAGCCTTCGTCTGGTCGAAGTTCAGGGGGTGCACGCAAAGAGGCCCGGCCGCTCGAAAGCGGCCGGGCCTCTCCACATCCGGGATCGCCTCGCTGCCTAGCGCCGCAAGAACCCGCCCTTCTTCTCCTCCTCACCGACCGGCTCGTGCAGGGTGCTGATGAAGGCATCCCCTGGAAGGTCCGTATCGATGTTTCCGTAGATCGGCTTCTCGTTGCGCAGCATGTCCACGAAAGGCGGCATGGCGTTGGTCGGAAGAAACACGACACACAGCCTGGCATCCTCGCTCCACATGGCGGCCGGGGCCTCGGCGCCCTCGGGGAGGAAGTAGTAGATGAGCCGCAGAAATTCGCCGAAACATGCCACCACACCCCTCGGACGGACCTCTACGCCTCCGAAACTCTTGGGGTGATCACCCAGCGTGATCTGGTAGCGCTCGACCAAGAAGTTGTGCTTCGCCATTGCTTGCTCCTCGGATGGTGAACCCGGAAATCCCGTTGTTGCGAGCGGAATAATATAGCACAGTCCGCCGGCGCGCGACCGGCCCGTATCCAACCTCGAACCGGTACAGGTCCCCGCTCCTCAGCCCGTCGAGTGCGTCAACCGCCCAGCATGAGGGCGCTGACGGTTCAGAAGTAGTCCATAAATTGTTGCGCGGCAACGACTCCTGCGGCTCCGTCTTCGTGCTTGAAGAACACGTACGCTCGCTCCCACCCGGAGTCGCCCACCCGTGCGGCCCACTCGCCGAGCGCCGCTTGTCCGTACTCCGTCTTGCGAAGCCGCAGGTACCCCCAGGGGGCGGTCTCGACGATCTGACCATCTTCCTCGTCGGTGTCCGCCGTGCACAGGGCCGCCCCGTGCTTCCGCAGGCAATCGTAGGTCGCCTGATCGAACCACGATGCGTGGCGGAACTCGAAGACCGTTCGTCCCGGATCGCCCAGTCCCGTAAGGAAGTCGTCGAGGCGTTCGAGGTCCTGCTTCATGTTCGGCGGGAGCTGGAACAGGACGGCGCCCAGCTTGTCACCGAGAAGGCCGACCGTACGCAGGAGGTAGTCGGTCTCCTCTTCCGCCCCCTTCAGCCGCTTGAAATGGGTGATGCGCCGGGACGCCTTGATGACGAACCGGAACGGATCGGGGACCTGGGCGCCCCAGCCCTCCAGCACGGACTCTCGCGGCATACGG
>JAMJQV010000167.1 GCA_023554435.1 Gemmatimonadota bacterium
GGCCGCCGTCGGTCCACAGCGTCGGGTCGTCATACCCGCCTGCGGCCATGAACTCGATGTACTCGCCGTTGGTAACTGGAAACCGACCGATCTCGAACGCATCGGTGCGGGTGTCATGCCGGGGAAGCTCGTTGTCATACGCGAAGGGTCCGGCCGGCGCCCCCATTTGGAATGCACCGGCGGGAACCTCGATCATCGCGCCCACCGTGACAGGCCCCGGCGACCCGAACTGTCTGCGCGCGACCGGGACATAGGGCTCGCTCTCCATCAACGAGATGGTCTGCAGTATGGTCTCCTGGTGCTGGGCCTCATGCTGACGGACCAGCTCGTACACGAACCCGCCCGCCAGAAGTCGGTTCTCCGATCGGTCCAGGTCCACCCGACTCAGCGTCTCCAGCGTGCCTCTCCGTACATCGTCCAGCCGGGCCAGGATCGCTGCGCGACCAGGAAGATCCAGCTCACCGCGACGTGACCTTGGCGTGCGCATCGCGTCGAACGTGTCGGGAAGAGCCGACTCACGGACCACATCCCCGAGTCGCTCCACGAGCCACAGGTCCTCGAACTCCGCGATGTGTCCGAGATCCCACACGATCGGACTCATCAGAGGCGAGTGTTGCTCCCCCAGCCCGGGCTCCGAAATGGGGGCCACGATGTCGAGGGTCCGTCGCCGGGTTCGGGACAGCGCCTGAACGACCGCCTCACGCGTATTGTCGTGTTGCCGTGAGGCCTTCTCGTCACTCATCTGGCGAATCACTCCTCGTTGCGCCGCAGCGGCCGTCGGTTGCCGATCCATTTCGAAACCGGATCGATGGGGGCGGTATAGTACTCGAGCCAGGAGGGACATGCACTCGAGCGCCCTCCACCGGGGAGGCGGAGTCAGGGCTCACCGTGATATAGTTCTGGCTTTGCGTCGTCCGCTCCCCTCAGCTACAGTCCGGGTCCGCTGATTCACCGGGACTCGATACGTATCCCGCGATGGGTTTCGATCGTCGCCAGAATGGATGTTCAGCCATGTCCGGTTTGGAGAATAAGGCACCACGCGAGCAGGTCCATGTCAGCGAGGAGGAAGCGCGCCGCGTGGCCGAAGCCGCCCGGCAGAAGAAGTGGGACAAGGCGACCTTCGTGCGGGACATGTTCCTGGGCGACTTTCAGCTCGATCTCATCGATCCGTACCCCGATCCCGACGACTTCATAGGAGAGCGGTGCCGTGCGTTCCTTGCGGAACTCGAGATCTTTCTCCGAACCGTCGACTCCGAGGAAATCGATCGAAACCGGAAGATCCCCGCTCGCGTCGTTGACGAGTTGCGACGAATGGGGGCGTTCGGGCTGAAGATTCCCGAGGAATACGGGGGGATGGGATTCGGCCAGACCGAGTACAACCAGGTGATGGCGACGCTAGGCAGTGTCGATGGCAGCCTCGTCGCTCTCCTCTCCGCGCACCAGTCCATTGGCGTTCCTCAGCCGCTCAAGATGTTCGGCACGCCGGAGCAGAAGCAGCGATACCTGCCGCGCCTCGCGGCGGGAGCGGTTTCGGCCTTTGCCCTCACGGAGGAGGACGTGGGTTCCGACCCGGCGCGGCTCAGCACGACAGCAGAGCTGAGCGAGGACGGCACGCACTACCGGCTCAACGGCGACAAGCTGTGGACCACGAACGGCACCATCGCCGAGCTTCTCGTCGTCATGGCACGCCATCCGGACTCCCGCAGGATCTCGGCATTCATCGTCGAGATGGAGTGGGAGGGAGTTGAAATCACGGGCCGCAACCACTTCATGGGTATCAACGGAATCGAGAATGCCAACCTCCGTTTCACCGACGTGCGCGTTCCGGTGGAGAACCTGTTGTGGGAGGAGGGCCGCGGACTGAAGCTCGCGCTGATCACGTTGAATACCGGCCGCCTGTCGATTCCGGCGGTGGCCGTCGGAAGCGGAAAGACGGCCCTCAAGTACACGCGCGAGTGGGGCAATGAGAGGGTCCAGTGGGGTCAGCCCGTCGGCCGGCACGAGGCGGTTGCACAGAAGATCTCGTATATCGCGGCCGAGACTCTGGCCATGGAGGCGGTAGCCGAACTGTCGGCTCTGATGGTGGACCAGGGGAACTTCGACATCCGTCTGGAGGCGGCACTCGCCAAGCTCTACAACACCGAGACGGGGTGGATCGTCCTCGATGAGATGCTCCAGACGCTGGGAGGTCGGGGGTACGAGCGGGCAGACTCCCTTCTGGCTCGAGGAGAGAAGCCGGTCCCGACAGAGAGAATGCTGCGAGACTTTCGGATCAACCGCATTTTTGAGGGTTCGAGCGAGATCATGCGGCTGTTCATCGCGCGAGAAGCGGTGGATCGACACCTGCAGGTGGCAGGACCGCTCGTCGAGGGCGATCTCAGCGCTGGCCAGAAACTCAGGCTGCTGCCGAAAGTGGGGGCGTTCTACGCGCTCTGGTACCCCAGACAGTGGCTCCCGAGAGCCGGCGGGTACGGGAGGTTCGGCTCGCTGGCGGGGCACTTGCGCTTCGTCGAGCGAAACTCGCGCCGCCTGGCCCGGACGCTGTTTCACAAAATGGTGCGCTACGGAGCCGGACTGCAGCGCAGGCAGATGCTGCTGTTTCGGGGCGTCGACATCGCGGCGGAGTTGTTCGCCATGGCGGCCCTCGTATGCCGGGTCCAGATGCTCGAGCGGACGAACAGGCCGGAGGCGGAACGGGCCCGTGAGCTGGCGGACGTGTTCTGCCGGGTCTCCAGGCGAAAGGTGAAGGCGCTGTTCAGAGACATGAAATCCAACGACGACGAAGCGATATACGACATGGCGCGGCGGGTGCTCGACGGAGACTTCGAGTGGCTGGAGGACGGCATCGTCGGCCTGCAGGAGGTCCGTCTGCCGGAATGAACCGGGCCCGTCAGTTGCGCACGCGAAGCACTACTTTGCCGGCGTTCTGGTTGTCCTCCATGTAGGCATGTGCCTCGGCCGCCTCGTTCAGGCCGAACACGCGGTCCACGACGGGAAACAGCTCACCGGATTCGAATCGGGGCAGCAGGTGCTCCCGTGTGTTCTCCGCCAGTGCACTCTTCTCTTCCGTATTCCGAGAGCGCATTACGGTACCGATGACGTGGAGCCGGCGCCGGAGCAGCACGCCGAGATTCAGTTGTGCCATGGTACCCCCCACGAGGCCCACCAGGACGATGCGGCCGCGGGTCCGCAGACTGGCGATGTTGTCGGTCCAGTAGGTCGCTCCGACGAGATCGAGGATGAGGTCCACTCCCCTGCCGTCAGTTTCCCGTCGGATCACGTCACGGAAGGACTTCCTGCGATAGTCGATGGGGACGTCGAGGGACAGGCCCCGCTCCTCCAGGGCTTCGAGCTTTCCGGCCGATGCCGTCCCGAAGATTCTCGCGGCGCCAAAGGCCCTCGCCAGCTGGATCGCGGCGGTTCCGACTCCGCTCCCGGCCGCATGGATCAGCACCGTCTGGCCGGGTCTGAGTCCGCCCTGCAGGACCAGGGCGTCGTAGGCGGTGCAGAACGCCTCGGGAACGGCCGCGCACTCGACGAACTTCAAGCCCTGGGGCATAGGCACGACATGGTCCGCATCGGTCACCAGCATCTCGGCATAGCCTCCACCGCCCACCAGGCCCATGACCCATGAGCCGACGGCCGACTCGTCGACACCATCACCGACGGCCTCGACGACACCAGAGAACTCCAGGCCGGGAATGTCGGCAGGCACGCCCGGGGGCGCCGGATAGGCGCCGCGACGTTGGAGGAGGTCAGCCCTGTTCAGAGCCGTCCCGTAGACTTCGACCCGCACCTGCCCCGACCCCGGGGTCGGCTCCTCCAGGTGCGTAAGCTCCAGGACATCCGGCTCGCCGGGCCGGATGATGCGTATCGCTTTCATTCGGTGATCCCTCCCGGACATTGTCTACCGGAGGAAGCGGAGATGGGTCCATCTTCTGCCCATCGGCTCTACGGTATCGAGCGGACGGTGGTTTCGACTCAGGACCGACAGCACCCGAACGGACCCAGGCCAGGGACCGGAGCCCCGCCACGGTGTATGCTGTCGGGGAATCCAGATGTTGTTCGCTCACGGAGTCGAGACGCGTGCTGAAGGCCGTACTTGCCGATCTGATCCTCGTGGCGCACCTGGGCTTCGTCGTCTTCGTGACGATAGGCGCCCTCGCCGTGTATTTCCGACCGCGGTTGGCGCTGCTTCACCTGCCGTGCCTCGCCTACGGGGCGGCTCTGGAGTTCATCGGATGGGTATGCCCACTCACACCGATCGAACAGCGCCTGCGGCTTGAGGCAGGCCAGGTGGGCTATACCGGTGGCTTCATCGAGCACTACGTGGGAGGCCTCCTGTACCCGGGCGATTGGGACGAGCTCCGCGTGTGGCTGGGGATCGTGCTCGTCGCGTTCAACATCGTCGCCTACTTCCTCATCCTGGCCCGGACCCGACGGAACCGCCTGGCGGGTTGACCCCGCACGGCCCACCGTCACACCATCAGGATGGTGGTGTACCCAAACCTCACGCGGAGATCGATCCGGATGTCGGTGCACACGACAGCCTGTCCAAGGAATTGCTACAGCACGTGCGGGATGCAGGTGCACGTGGAGGACGGCGCGATCCGGCGCATCGAGCCCCACCCGGGGAACCTGGCCACCCCGGAAGGCGTGTGCCTGAAGGGCCTGAGCTACGTGGAACGGGTCCGGTCCCCTGATCGGATCCTCACTCCGCTCCGCCGCACCGCATCCGGAGACTTCGAGCCCGTCGAGTGGGATGCGGCACTCGATCGGATCGCCGAGCAGCTCATCCGCGTACGTGACGAGGCCGGACCGCAGGGGCTGCTCTACTACTCCGGAAGCGGCACCAAGGGCCTGCTCAACGCGGCCGGGCTCGAACTGTGGCGCCTGTACGGTGGATGCACGACGACGTACGGCGATCTCTGCTGGCCGGCCGGGTTGGAGGCCACGCGGCTGACATTGGGTGACAACCGGCACAATGTCCCGTGGGACATCGCCCGGGCCCGTCTCATCCTGATGTGGGGGAAGAACGCGGCCGAGACGAACATCCACCAGATGCCGTTCATCCAGGAGGCCAGAGAGGCTGGCGGCCGGCTGGTGGTCATCGATCCGCGACGCACGGAGAGTACCGAATCCGCCGACCTGTGGCTCCGACCCCGACCGGGGAGTGACGGGGCGCTGGCTCTGGCCCTCGCCGGAGAGATCATTCGCTCAGGCGGTGTCGACGAGGCCTTCGTCCGCGATCACGTGGCGGGGTTCGACGAGTTTGCGGCCAGCGTTCGAGAGTGCTCCATCGAATGGGCATCTGCGATCACGGAGATCCCGGCCCCTCAGATTCGCGAACTGGCCGCATGGATTGGCTCGACGGGTCCGATGACCATCACCGCCGGCTACGGTATGCAGCGCTACACCAACGCCGGACAGACCGTTCGCGCGATCCTCGCGCTACTGGCCATCACCGGAAACGTCGGCCGCCCGGGAGCCGGCTGGGTATACGCGAACCTCCAGAGCCACATCTTCGACGACGTCCGCGACCCGCTGGCCTGCTATCCTCCCGACCGTCCCGACGGAGTCGTGCGTGTCTCCGTGTCGACGGCCCGGCTCGGACGGGACATGCTGGACCAGATGGACCCTCCGCTCCGAATGGTTTGGGTGGAGCGCGGAAATCCGATCACTCAGAACCCGGACACCAACGTCGTTCTGGAGGCCTTCCGGTCCCTCGACTTCCGCGTCGTGGTGGACCAGTTCCTCACGGACACCGCCCGCGAGGCGGACCTGGTTCTGCCCGCCAAGACGATGTTCGAGCAGACGGATGTCATCGGAGCGTATTGGCACCCGTATGTTCAGCTAAGACAGAAGCTTATCGAGCCTCCGGGGCAAGTGAAGCCAGAGACGGAAGTGTATCGGCTGCTGGCGCCCAGGCTGGGAATCGACCCCATCGAACTCGAGGGGAGAATCCCCGGCCCGTCCGATGCCGAAGTCGAGTCGTTCCTCGAGACCCGATTGGCTCCGTTCGAAGGGCTCAGCATCGAGCGGCTGAAGGAAGGCCCCGCCTATCCTCCAGGGCACGAGGAGATCGCCTTCGCGGACGGACGCTTCCCTACCCCATCCGGACGGATCGAACTCGTTTCCGATGAGGCCGCCGAGCGCTGGCACGTCGATCGCGTGCCTCGCTACCGCGAGCCCGAAGAGTCGGTGCGCAACGGGGAACCACGCGAGTTCCCCCTGTACCTGATGACCCCGAACACCAAGAACCGCATTCACTCGCAGTTTGGAAACCTGCGGATGATTCGACGGATCGATCCGGGGCCCGCCGTCCACGTGCATCCGGCCGATGCCGCTGACCGTGGTATCGGTGACGGTGCGCTGGTCAGGGTGTTCAATCGGAGAGGCGAGTTCCGGCTTCCGGCCAGCCTGGATTCATCCCTCAAACAGGGCTGCGTGAGCGTCACCAATGGATGGTGGATCCAGGA
>JAMJQV010000168.1 GCA_023554435.1 Gemmatimonadota bacterium
GATCTGCGCCCAGCCCGCACGTGACTCGCCTCGAAACACGGCATAGTACGCTACCCCGGGAGGGATGGACCGCACGCCCAGTGCAAGGCGCTCGGCTGCCGCGGGAAAGAAGACGCGCTTCGCCTGCCACCCGAGCGCGGCGACCCATGCCGCAAGCAAGATGACCGCGAGACCCGCACGACCCATTATCGCCTGCCTGTCTACGGTTGTCCGAGTTTCGCCCCTGGAGCGGTCCTCGCTCCATCCACAGCTATCCCGCGGCACGGGCCCGCAGGGAATTGCCATTCCGTCCGCCCGTCGCGCAAGACCGGCTGGCGCCGGTCAGGCACGGGCCCCACGAGCCACTGCCCTCGAAAGGTCATCCCGCGTGTCGATGTCGATCGGAGACAGAGCCTCGATGGGCACGCCACGATGCGGCAGCCCGGACCGAGCGATCACATCCCACAGTCCCGCGTCCGGACCGTGATCAACGCAGAGGTCCGGAATCGCTCGGAGCACCTCGTCCGGCAGGTAGACCGGATGACCCGGACGATCCCGGAACTTGGCGCGCAAGGAGACCGGCGAGCCGGACTCGGCCACCTCGCGGACTGCGCGGATGTGATCCGAGTCCAGGCCGGGCTCATCGCCCAGAAGAACCATCGCGCCGGTTACGGCACGATCCCCAAGGGCCATGACGCCCGCGACGACGGATACCAGGCGTCCTTCACGCGCTGGCGGCGGCACCGTGAATCGCACAGGCAGGCCGTCAAGGGCTGCGCGCACTCCGGCGCCCCCTTGCCTCACCACCACGACGACCGGATCGAGGTCGGCCGCCAGGGCCGTGGAAACGACCTCCCGAATCACCGTTGTGCCCCTGAAATCAGCCAGGAGCTTGGAACCACCGGACATCCGGGACGACCGGCCGGCTGCCAGAATCAGGCCCGCGACGCCCGCATTGAGATCAGGCGACACGGGCTTCACGCCCGTCACGGCGCGGCCTCACCCAGGCGACGTGTGGCAATCATCTCCGCCAGTATGGAGACCGCGATCTCCTGCGGAGTCGCGGCGCCGATGTCGAGTCCGATCGGCCCCCTGATCCGCTGCAGTCCCGAAGCCGGAACCCCGGCGGCCAGGAGAGCGTCCCGTCGGGCTTTCTGCGTGCGCCTGCCGCCGAGCAGACCGATGTAGCGGCACCCGGCTGCCACGGCCGCGCTGAGGGCCGGGAGATCCAGTCGGTCGTCGTGCGCCAGAACGGCGATGTCCGTCCACGCGGCGACATCCATTTCCCTGAACGCTTCCGCCGGCCATTCGACGAGCAGTTCCGCGTCCGGGAACAGCGAGGGTCGGGCCAGCCCCTCGCGCGGGTCCACGACCGTGACGCGGTACCCGACTCGCGAGGCCAGTTCGACCAGTGCCACGGCGATCGGCGTAGCGCCGACCACCACCAGTCGTCGGGGCGGGAGGATGCGATCCACGAAGACCCTGTGGCCCGACGCCAGGGTCAGGGCTTCGCTTCCCTCTCGCGCGAAGAGGCGATCGAAGTTCGCGATCACCTCCTGGTCCAGCGACTCGGGGCCGAGACTCCCGGCGATCATGCCATCGGCCCGGACCAGTGCCTGGCGGCCCAGGGTCTCCTCCGACAAGCCGGTGACCAGGGCAGTCTGCGCGTGAGGATCGGCTTCATCGCCCAGTCCTTCGACCAGTTCGGTCCACACCGGATCAACGGCCTCGTGACGCCGAATCAGAACTTCTATCTCACCACCGCACGCCAGGCCCACTCCCAGGGCCAACTCGTCGCTGATCCCATACGTGATGACCCTGGCTTCGGCGGCACCGGACCCGGAGAGAAGGGAGAGAATGTGCTCCCGCATGTCTGCCTCGACACAGCCGGCAGAGATGGTGCCGGCGAAGGAGCCGTCCTCACCTACCGCGTAGCGGGCCCCCGGCAACCGGGGGGCGGAACGCTTGACGCTGATCAGCATCGCTTCGCCCCACGACTGGTTGCGTCCTGACCAGTCGAGGACAGCGGCCCGAATCTCAGGAAGGCTCATTGTGGGGAGGCCGTTCGGGAGCCCCGGCCAACTTCGTTGCGAGTGGCGCGGGGCATCAGCCCCACGCCACCGCAACCCGCAGGGCGCATGGGGATTGCCGGTCGATACGGCGTCACTCGTCGTTGGAGATGCTCCAGCATCGCCTGCCTCCTCGTTCCTCGTCTCGCCTCGGTAAGACCCATGCGCGCAATTACCCGGAGCTCCCGAACGGCCTCCCACAGCAATCTATGGAGTCGCGTGGATTCGCGGCACGTCACCTTGACGTCCGTCGACGGCTCGGGCCAGGTTGGCGCCCGTCCGGTCGTGCTGACCGAATCGCCAGGAGGCGCCATGTCCATCAGTCTGCATCGAGCTTTTGAGGTCAGGCGACCGGTCGAGGACGTGTGGCATTTCCTGACCGATCCTCATTCGATCGCGGGCTGCATGCCGGGCGCCCAGCTTCTCGACATCGTGGACGGGACGTTCGTCGGCGAAGTAAACCTCAAGCTGGGTCCCCTCGGCACGACGCTCGCTGGAAAAGCCGGCTTCCGGGAGTTGGACACGGCGAATCACTCCGTGCTCATGGCAGCTACGGCGAAGGAGGTCAGTGGCGATGGGGAAGCGGATCTGCGGATGCGGAGCCGATTGTCCGTAAGAAGCGACTCCCGCACCAGCGTCGACGTCCGTCTCGGCGTGCGCCTCGAAGGACGGCTGGACGGGCCCATCCTGAGTCGGGTACTCGCGGGTGCCGCGGAGATCCTGTTGAGGCGGTTCGCGTCCTGCGTGCGCCACCGTCTGGAAACCGCAGACGTCTCATGAGAACACCGACCGGAAAGCCGGGGGGCTTCAGACGGAGCCGCGGATTTCCCGTACCTGGCCGTCCGGGCCCACCACCGTCATTCCGGATGTAACCAGCGTCTCGCCCGTCCCTCCGTCCGCAACGACGATTCTCTCCCCACCCATTCGCCGGGCCGTGTCCAGCGCCTGCCGAGCTCGTGCGATCAAGGCATCGGCGCTCGGCATCGAGGTATCATATCCTGCGATCCCGGCGCTCAGCGTGATGCGACCCGACCAGGGTGCCGGCAGTGTCGCGATCTCCTCGACTACACGGACCGAGAAGCCGTACGCGGCCGAAAGCGTTTCGCCACTCAGGAACACCACCAGGCGTCGGTCGTCCACCCGGCCGTACATGTTGGAGGCCCGCGTCTGGGACTTGAGTGCCTCGATCGCCACATCTACGGCTTTGCACGCCTTCGCTTCACCGTACATTGACGCATACTCATCGTACCGATCGACCTCCAGCAACACGAGCGAAAGGGGAGGTCGCCTCCGGGCCGCCTCGAAGAGCTTCTGAAGGAAATAGTGCAGGACCTCGCCCCTGGGCAGATCGTCCTCGCACGGCCCGGTCCCTTCCTCCGGCTCCGGAGGCCCTGCGGCGCGCTCGGCCCACCACTGGCGTTCGAGCCCGGCGCCGAGCGCCGCCGAGGCCGTGACGGCCACCACGACTCCCACCAGCGACCACCCGGGAGGCCGGCCGCTGATCAGCGCCGCGAACAACTCGGACATGACCACCATGGCGGACGTCCAGACGAGTCCGAGCAGCGCCCCCGTCCAACCCATGTAGCGCGTAAGGAGGAAGACCGGAGCCAGACCCAGCAACCAGATCAGGAGGGCCCACGTCCCGACCTCCCCGTGCACGGCCAACCGCGCGACCGCAGCCACCGCCGGAAGAAAGGCGGCGATGAGAAAAGCGTGCGACGGCATCCGCATGGATCCGGAGGCCCCGACCGCGTTTCCCGTGTCCGTGCTAGCCATCCGATCTCCTGGCCGTTCGGATCTCGTCGGTCAACCTGGGGAGGACTTCGAACAGGTCCCCGACCACTCCATAGTTCGCGACCCCGAAAATGGGTGCCTCCGCATCCTTGTTGACGGCCACGATGACGCCTGCCGTTCGCATCCCGGCCAGATGCTGGATCGCTCCGCTGATACCGACGGCAAAATAGAGGTTCGGAGACACGACCTTGCCGGTCTGTCCCACCTGTTCCGAGTGGGGGCGCCAGCCGGCATCCACCACCGCCCGGCTCGCCCCCAGGGTGGCTTCGTCGCCAAGAGCGTCGACCAGGTCCTCGAGCAGCTGCCAGTTCTCGGCATCCTGCAGACCGCGTCCACCGGCCACCACTACGGGCGCCTCGCGTACGTCGAGCGCGGCGCGCTCCGCCGCCTCCACAGCCACGACTCGAGTGCGTGGGGTAACTTCGACCGGTGTCAGATTCTCGACCACGCTCTCACGCGGATCAGCAGTCGCGGGAAAGACGTTGGGGCGGATGCTGATCAGCGCCGGGGACTCGAGGAACCTGAACCGCCCGTAAGCCTTCCCTCCATACATGGGTCGACTGATGACGGGACCTCCATCCTCCACGACGATCTCCGTTGCCTCGGAACCGAGGGCCACGCCGAGGCGGGCTGCCACTCGAGCCGCCAGGTCCTTACCCTGTGCCGACGCAGGAAACAGGATGGCGCCAGGGTCCACACTCTCCTTCAACGAAGCCAGAAGCTCGACCGTTGCGTCGGGCTGATACAGGCTCAGCGACTCGGCCTCGCATACCAGGATCCGGTCCGCCCCGAAGCGGGACAGGCCCGAGGCCACTGCCGCCGAACCCGGGCCGCCCACGACGATAGCCACCACCTGTCCGCCCATCTCATCGGCCAGTTTGCGCGCCGTGGCCACGACCTCTCCGGCCACCGGCCTTAGCTCCCCGCCACGAGTCTCTGCGTACGCCAGAATATCCGCCATCAGAGCACCTTC
>JAMJQV010000169.1 GCA_023554435.1 Gemmatimonadota bacterium
GGGCCCTGTCTCTGCTGCCGCCGCTGCTCGCGATCGGACTCGCGATCTACACCCGCCAGGTCTACCTGTCGCTGGCGGCCGGAATCTGGATCGGGTGGACGATCATCCTCGGCTGGAATCCGATCGCCGGACTGGCCGGGGCGGTGGACGCCACCGTGACGACCGTGACCGATCCCGGCAACGCCCGCGTCATCATGTTCACCTTCGCGATCGGAGCGTTGATCGCGCTGGTCGAAGCGAACGGTGGGGTGCAGGGTTTCGTCCGCTGGGTCGAAGAGCGACGCTGGGTCGATGATAGTCGGAAGGCCCAGATCCTGGCCTGGTTTCTTGGCGTCATCATCTTCATCGAGTCGAACATCACGGTACTGGTGGCCGGCTCGATCAGCCGGCCGCTGTTCGACCGCTACCGGGTGTCGAGAGAGAAGCTCGCGTACCTGATCGATTCAACGTCAGCCCCGGTCTGCGTGCTGATCCCGTTCAACGCTTGGGGCGCCTACATTCTGGGTGTCCTGGCCACTCTCGGCATCGCGGATCCGGTTCCCGTGTTGGTGGCTTCGATCCCCCTGAACTTCTATGCCATCGCCGCCCTGATCGTGGCGGGAATAGCCGCGTTCAGACAGGTGGACATCGGGCCCATGAAGGCCGCTCAGCGCCGCACCGAAGAGGGCAAACTGCACTGGGATCACTCGGTCGCCCTGGCCGATCCCGAAGACATGGCGCCCCCGCCGCGCGAAGGCATGCCGCTGCGACCGGTGAACATGATCGTACCGATCGCCGTGATGGTGCTGATGATGCCCGTCTCGATGTACGTGACCGGAGAAGGCGACATCATGGCCGGATCGGGTTCGACATCGGTGCTGTGGGCCGTCGTGACCGCCATCGGTGTCGCGTGGGTGCTGTCGCTGGGCCAGCGCCTCCTCGATCTCGAGGCGCTCAGCCGGGCCAGCCTGCAGGGAGCCGGGGCGCTGACCGGCATGGCGCTGGTACTGCTCCTGGCCATCACCCTGGCGGCGGTCACCGTCGAGATGGGGACCGGCGCGTACGTGGCGGGCATCGTGGGCGGGCGCGTGCCTCTTCCGCTCCTTCTCCCGATCCTGTTCCTGGTGGCGGGCGGAATCGCGTTTGCCACGGGCAGCAGCTGGGGGACTTTCGGGATCATGCTGCCGATGGCCGTTCCCGTGGCGCTGACGCTTGGCCTGTCGCCCACTCCCTTCATCGCGGCGGTCCTGTCCGGCGGCATCTTCGGCGATCACGCCAGTCCGATCAGCGACACTACGATCGTGTCATCGCTGGCCTCCGCGTCCGACCACATCGAGCATGTCAGGACGCAGGCTCCCTACGCGCTGCTGGCCGGTGCCGTGGCGATCGTGGGGTTCGCGCTCACCGGGGCGTGGTTATCCCTGTAACAGATTGACCGTCATACGGGGGGTCGTTAGGTTTCTCGAGGGTGGATGTGAGGAGTGTTTTTTGAGCCAACACATGGGTGTGAGAGCCTTTGTCTTCCGGCGGACGCCAGGCCCCTGAGGGAAGGTGGAGAACCGGGAGGGAGGGCGAACCGTAGCTAACGGGTCTCACAAAAACCCCCTCATGTCAACCTTCAGGGGCGATCCGCGGGTCGCCCCTTTTTTTGCCCACAAAGTTCGACCGGAAAGGACATCAGGATGCCGATCGCCCGCGTTACCCGGCGGGTACACTTCTCCGCCGGACATCGACTCCACAATCCTGACTTCACAGACGACGAGAACCGGGATATGTACGGTCTGTGCAACAACCCCACGGGGCACGGCCACAACTACGATCTCGAGGTGACGGTCGAGGGAGAGGTAGATCCCGGGACCGGCTACGTCATGGACCTGAAGAAGCTCAAGCACCTGCTGGAGAGAGAGGTCCTGGCCGATGTCGATCACGCGAACCTGAACCTGGATGTCGACTGGCTGTCGGATGTGATTCCCACGACCGAGAACCTCGCGGTCGCGATCTGGCGCAGGCTCGAGGGTGGGCTGCCAGGTGTGACGCTGGTCGCCGTGCGTCTTTGGGAGACGGACCGCAACTCGGTCGAGTATCGGGGCCAGTGAACACCGTGGAGACGACACCATGACGGACGGACGCGGCAAGTCAAACGGCCCGGATCTCGGCAGCGTCCCGTACGCGGATCTCGTGCGGGAGCAACTGCGTCGCCTCGGAGAAGATCCCGATCGTCACAGCCTGCTGGGCACTCCGGAGCGCGTTGAGAAGGCGATGATGTGGCTCACTCGGGGATATCGCAGCACGGTCGAGGAAGCCATCGGCAACGGTGTGTTTGCCGAACAGCACGACAACATGGTGCTGGTCAAAGACATCGAGCTGTATTCTCTCTGCGAGCACCACATGCTGCCGTTTTTTGGCAAGGTGCACGTGGCGTACATCCCGGATGGAAGACTCCTGGGGCTCTCCAAGATCCCGCGCCTGGTGGAGGTATTCGCCCGCCGCTTGCAGGTGCAGGAGCGACTGACCGACGAAATTGCCGACGCCGTACAGGAGGCTGCCGAGCCCACTGGGGTGGGCGTGGTGGTCGAGGCCTACCACCTGTGCATGATGATGCGCGGCGTGGAGAAGCAGAACAGCAAGACGATCACCAGCGCAGTGCGTGGCCGCTTCCGCTCGGACAACCGGACGCGCGAGGAATTCCTGCGCCTGGTTCTGGCGCCGCAATTCATCTCCTGATCCGGATCGGGAGAGGCGATGCTGCTGGAGCTGTCTGAGGTCCTGGCCTGCCCACGGTGCGGGCCGCCCCAGGTCATGGTGGCGGTGGTGCACGAGTCCGTGGGACATCGCGTCACCCGCGGCTTTCTCGGCTGCCCGACATGTGACTCACGGTTCCCGATCGAGGAGCGCGTGGTACACCTGCAACCACAGGGGTCCGGAGAGCAGCCGGAAGCATCGTCTCCATCTCGCGTCTCCCTCGCCGCTGAGTCAGCGATGCTGATCGGAGCGGTACTGGACCTGGCGCAGGGAAGCGGCTACGTGCTCGTGGGACCTGAACTCAGCGAGATGGCGGACGCCGTCGCATCGGTGGCCGAGCGCTGGGAAGTCGTGTCGCTCGGCGGCGGCCGACCGGCCCACATGGCACCTTCCGCGAATATCAGCCGGATCATCCCGCCCGCTGGCGGGTCGCTCCCTGTACTTCCCGGGCGCTTCGGGTCGGCAGCCCTGGCCGGAGACCCGACGCCGGACCGGGTCCGGCAGTACGCGGCTGCGCTTCGACCGCTCGGTCGTCTGGCGATCGTCGCGCCCGGTCCGGGATCCGTCGGCGCGATGCGAGAAGCCGGTCTGGATCTCGTGGCAGGGGATGAGCGGGTGGCTGTAGCCTCGCGACGGGCCTGAGACGTGGTCCCTGCTTCGTTGCCTCAACCATACGGCGCGTCTAGTTTTGCCAGTGCTTTCGCGATCGAGCGGGGGCGTGCCAATCATGAACCGGGGACGAACCGAATGCGCCTTCAGACGAGAGCGTTTGCCATGGCGACGGGGGCGCTGGCCAGCGCTGCCGTCTTCATGGTGACACTGCTCGCGCTGGCGGTCTTTGGCAGAGGCGCCGACCCGGGCCTGCTGGCAGGGTTCCTCTTCGGGTATACGATCAGCGTGGAGGGCGCCTTCATCGGGGCCATGTGGGCTTACGCGTATGGATTCATGGTGGGTGCCGCCTTCGCTTTTGCCTATAACATCGCCGTGATTCCCCCGGCTCCGCCTCTCATCGACTGGGACGCGACGGAACCGGGAGAGGAGAGCTGACCATGCCCTGGTGGAGCTTTCTGACCGGAGCGAGCGGCAAGGAAGAGGATCGCCCCGACTACTACCGGGAAGGCCTCGAACTGGCCCAGGAAGAGCGCTATCACGAGGCGCTCACATCGCTGCGGCTGGCCCTCCGCGAGCATCCTGGAGACGTGGCCACGCTGGAACAGATGGCGATCGTCTATACCCGCATGGGGATGACCGACGAGGCGATCAAGATGTACCAGCGGGCGCTGGAAAAGGACCCGGAGAGCGCCGGCGCCCACTACGGCATTGCCTTTCTGTACCTGAATCGCGGGCGTGATACCGAGGCTGCTGTGCACCTGGATGCCTTCCTCCGGTCGGGAGCCGAACTCCCGGGGTCGGAGAAGCACGCGAGCCACGCACGGGAGACGCTGGAGCGGCTCCGCTCGAAGGACACCGCGGAGGCTCCGCCCGAGCAGACGCCGTCACCCGATGCCGGATAGCGCTCCCCCGCCGAAGCGAGAGGCGGCGCGGCCGTTCGACTTCGAACCCGGAACGCTGGTCGATGTCTTTCGACATGGGCTCGAACTGAACCCCGACCGCAAGGCACTGACCTACCGCCACGACGATGGTACATGGCGTTCCCTGACGGCTGGAGAAGCCGCGGAGCGCATCCGGCACATCTCCCGCTCTCTTCTCTCGGGGGACCTCGAGCCTGGCGATCATGTGGCCATCCTGTCCAACACTCGCATGGAGTGGGCTCTGGCGGATTGGGCCTGCATCATGTCGGGCCTCGTGGTGGTGACCGTATACCCGACGCTCCCGGCCGATCAGGTTCTCTACATCCTGAAGGACTCCGGGGCCAGGGCCGTGTTCGTCGAGGACGGCGATCAGCTGGCGAAGGTGCTGCAGGTGCACGATCGCCTCGAGAAACTGAGCCGCGTTGTCGTGATTGACCCCCCGGAAGATGATCCCGTCGTCGATCATGCGGGTCTCCACGTACGCTCGCTCGACCAGGTTGAACGGGCGGGCCGGTCCGTGGGCGGGCGAGACGACGAATGGCCTGACGCCGCCGCGGCGGTTGGACCCGAGGATACGGCGACCCTCGTCTACACGTCCGGCACGACGGCCCAGCCAAAGGGAGTGATGCTGAGTCATCACAACCTGTTCACCAACACCCTTGCGGCCACCATGGTGCTTCCGATCTCGGAGGAGGACAGGGTGCTGAGCTGGCTGCCTCTCTCGCACACGTTCGAGAGACTGGCCGGGCACTACCTGATGTGGTACTCCGGGGCAGAAATCGCCTACGCCGGATCCGTCACGACGGTGGCGCGCGACATGGTCGAGACCGGGCCCACGTTCGTGGTGGGCGTGCCGCGCCTGTACGAGAAGTTCTACGACGCGGTGATGGCGGCGGTGGAGGAAGGCGGAGCCGCAAAGAAGGTCATCTTCCGTGCGGCCAAGTGGGTGGGCGACCGACGGGCCGACCGCATGCTCGCGCGTCGACCGGTGGGGCGGGCGCTGGAGGGAGCGTACGGGGTAGCGGAACGGCTCGTATTCCGGAAGCTGCACGAACGCACCGGTGGCCGCGTGCGCTTCTTCGTATCTGGCGCCGCGCCGCTGTCAGCCGAGATCGCGCGCTTCTTCTATTCCGGTGGCCTGATCGTGCTGGAGGGATACGGTCTCACGGAAACCTCACCCGTGACCAACGTCAATCCGCCGGATGACGTTCGGTTTGGCTCGGTCGGCCCGCCCGTCGCAGGTACGGAGATCCGGATTGCGGACGATGGCGAGATCCTGATTCTGGGGCCGCAGATCATGCAGGGCTACTACGGTCGACCGGAGGCGACGCGAGAGGTGATGAGTGAAGACGGGTGGTTTCATACCGGGGACATCGGAGAATTGGACCCGGACGGCTACCTCAGGATTACCGACCGCAAGAAGAACATCCTCGTCACGGCGGCGGGCAAGAACATCGCTCCGCAACCCATCGAGGAATTGATTGCGAGGTCGCCCTACGTGGAGCAGGCCGTTCTGCTTGGCGATCGCCGCAAGTTTCCCCTCGCCCTCGTGGTGCCCAGCTTCCAGGCGTACAAGACCGCGTTTCCCGGCCGGCCCATATCGGAGTCCGATATGGAAGAGCTGGAAGACGATCCGGACCTGCAGAGCCTGATGGACGAGGAGGTTCTCTCGCGGGTCTCGTCCTGTGCCCGACACGAGCGCCCGAAGCGCGTTCTCATCACGGGCTCTCAGTTCACCGTAGAGGGGGGCGAACTGACGCCGACGCTCAAGGTGAAGCGTCGGGTGATCGAGCAGCGATACGCCGAACGGATCGAGGCGATCTATCGCCTGGTAGAGGCCGAGGGTGAGCCCTGTGCCTGAGCGAGCGGTCCGGGTCGTGTTCGTTTCCGGCCCCAATGCCGATGCGCTCGAATCGATCGGGCGCGCGCTGGTCGAGGAGGGTCTCGCCGCCTGCGTCAACGTGATCCCGGGCATCAGGTCGGTATACCGGTGGGATGGCGAGACGCGGATCGATTCCGAGGCGCTCGCGATGATCAAGACCACGGAAGGTTGTGTGCAGGCGGCTCGCCTCAGGGTAGCGGAGTTGCACCCGTACGACGTGCCGGAGTTCGTGGCCGTGGAGGTCGCCGAGGGTTCCCCTGCCTACTTGCGCTGGGTGAGGGAATCCGTAACGGACGGGAGTGGGGATGGCGAAGCGTAGGAGAGGGGGCGCTGGCAAGGGAAGGCCACCGCAGAGCACAGAGGCTGCGGCGGAGACTGCTGCGGACGATGCGGCTCCGGAGATCGATTCGGAGGACCCTCAGCTGGACCTGGCCGCGACGCCGGACGACGAGGAACCACCCACCGATTCGCCCGAACCTGAGGCTGAAGCCGACGCTGCGGCCGAGGGTGATGCCGAGCCCGACGAGGGGCCGGAAGACGTGTCCGAGGAAGAGCCGGAAGAGGAGCCCGAAGAGGAGCCAGACCCTGCCTCGACGACCGACGCGGGAGGGTCGCCCGACGTTCCCGACGGGGATCAGGCGACCGACAACATCCCCGGCGAATCAACCCTCTCGGAGGACAGCGGGATTCCGGATGCCCAGCTCAACCGGCTCTCTTCACAGGACCGCGCCGAGATCGAGACCCTGTACCGCCGTGCCCGCACTGCTGCCGAGGAAGGACGCCTGGTCGAGGCGGAGAAGGGATACCGGGAGGTCCTGTTCCGCGACCCCGGTCACCTCAAGGCTCGGAACAACCTCGGATACGTATACGACAGCCGCGGCGAGCCCGCGCGAGCCCTGGAAGAGTATCAGGCGGCCCTGGAGATCGAGCCTGAGAACGTCCAGCTGTTGAACAACGTGGGCGCCGTGCTCGGCACGCTGGGGCGGTACGGCGAAGCGGAGGAGACCCTCCGCACGGCACAGCAGCTGGCCCCCGAGGACCCGGACGTCCACCTGAACCTCGGTCTCGTGTTCTTTCGGAAGGGTCTCTATACCGCCGCCCGCGAGTCCCTCGAGACGGCGATCGGGTTGGATCCCGAGTCCGAGTCAGCCTACTACTATCTCGGGGAAGCGTGTAACCGCCTGGGGCACATCGACAAGGCGCTCGAGGCGCTGGAACGTGCGCTGGAGATTCAGCCCCGGAACGGTCGAGCCTGGTACACGATCGGCATCCTGTACGATCGCAAGCGTGAGCCGGAGCGGGCGTCGGAGGCGTATCTCAAGGCCCGAGAGATCCTGGACGCGGACTGAAGGTCCACTGAAGGCACGCACCTCCCTCCACGAGTCGCGCGGCGGCCCACTGAAGGCACGCACCTCCCTCCGCGAGTCGCGCGGCGGCCCGATGTTCCTGGGCTCCGCATCACCCGGGGCCACCGATACTCGCTCCGGGAGGCACGTGTCCTTCAGTGCGGAGTCGGCTACTTCCGAGCGGTCGGAAGCCGCGTGCTCTCCGGTGGATGTCTTGCGGTCTGAGGTCCCCGGCCGCCAGCCAGCCTGCGGTGCGATCCGCTGCCGCTCACGAGTCTGGCAGCCAGGTGCCGTGTCTCCGTCGAAGAGGCCGTCTGCCCCGGAGCGAGTATCGGTGGCGCCAGTTGGCTGAGGGCACGGTGACGCAACCGCCACCGCGGAACTCGCGCAGGGGTGGGCGGCTCTTCGTGGGGCAGTCCCGGAGTCGCGCGCCTAGCCCGTGAACCGGCGGATCACTACCAGCAGCAATCCGATTCCCGCTCCAAGGAAGTAGCCCAGCCTCACGATCAGGTTCAGTTCCTTCTCGGTGATCGAGCGGACCAGACGTTCCAACTCGGCGATCGGGAACTCGAGGATCTTGGACTCCACCCGGTCGGCGACCCGCACGTTGGCGGCAACCTCGGGTACCTTGCCCGTGATCCACTCCCACACGGGGTCGCCGAGGGACTCGCTAAGACGTAGCGCGGCGCCTTCTCGACCATAGCGCTCCAGCGACCCGATCGGCTGGTTGAGGACGCGTTCGGTCAACCAGCCTTTGAACCGGTCGAAGTGCGCGCGCCCAGCCTCCGAGCGCAGACCGGAGGCGATCCAGCCACCGGCGCGGCGTGCGGGGACCAGGCGGATCACATCGGCCCAGCTGCGCTGGCCGGCCTTCAGTACCGCCGATTCGGCCCTGTCGAGGAGGAACTCCCGGACCTCGGGGTCACGCGCGGCTTCCACGGTCCAATCCGTGATCGACTCCAGGGCGCTGTCGACCTGCGGATCTCCCGGCAGACCCAGCACATCGATCACGGGACGCCTGAGGAAATCGACGATCGCCTCGTTGATGCTTCGGGCCATCGCATCCTGGACTTCGCCTTCGCGCAGCAGGTCACCGAGACGATCGGCGCCCTCGGCTTCGAGGGTGTCGATGACCTTGTCGACCGTCTCCTCGGTGATGATGAGTTTCGCCACGACCCGCTGGTGGAAACGCAGGTCCTTCATGAAGCGATCGAGCAGGTCGTGGATGGCCCCCTCGACGCGGGCCCGAGCCGCCGGGTCTTCGAGGAGCCGGCCGAGACGCTCCATGGCGAGGGGCAGGTAGTCGCTGATCGCGTGCTCGAGGGCTGCCACGAGGCCGACAGGCAACAGCTCCTCGAACGAGCGGCCCGGGCGCAGCAGCCGCACGGCGGCCCGGTCCAGGTGGCTGCGCACCGTCACGTTGAAGGAATCGGAGTCCACCAGCTTCGTGATCCACTCACCGGCCTGGCCCCGGAGGGCCGCGATTCGCTCCTCGCCGAGGGACTCGGCCAGCGACTCGTCTTCGAGGGACTCGGCGAGGGTGCCCAGGATTCGGGCGGCATCGTCCGAGAATTCCTCCGAGGAAAGGGCCTCGACGACCCGGTCGCGGACGGAGTCGAGCAGGGTATCCAGGATCCGCCGGACCTCGACAAGCGCCGACTCCGGGAGAAGCTCGCCTATCGCCGGTTTCTCTCCCTCGAGCAGCTCCTGGACCAGTCCCTGCAACTGCACATCGAAGGCCTCGCGGAGCCTCTCGTCCTTGAGCTCGGCCGCGACATCGGCGGGCGTGAGGAGCGTGTCCCCGACCGTATTTCCGATCGTGCGCGCCATGCGGGTCTGGTTCTTGGGCACCGCGCCCTGGAGCCAGTGAACCGTTCGCCCGAGGAGGCGGGGCGGCTTGTATGGATGAAACAGCATCGTGATGGCCACGCGGTTCGTGAGTCCACCGGCCAGAGCCCCGAACAGGACCGTCAGCGTATCACGCATCCACTGCATGGCCAGGTCACTCAACGGTCTGCTCCTGCACGCCGATTCCCCTCATCGTCCATGACTGGCCTTCGAGGATCAGCGCCGCCTCTACTCGGAACACTTCGATTCCGTCGCCATCGCCAGACCCGACGTCGAGCGGGGGGCCGGCGCCGCGCAGCTCTCCCAGCAGGCCGGCCTCTGGAAGCTCGAACGACCACCGCCCCGGTGAATCGTCGGCCGCTGCCAGGGCCAGGACGAGAGCGTCATCCCACTCGGATTCCGTGTCGTCGAACCAGGTCCTTACCACGACCGGCTCGTCGGGGGAGGTGCTGTCTCGCATGATCAGCAGGCCGTTGCCGGCCGTGTCGGACACGAGGAAATACTGTCCCGGACCCATGCCGGGAAGCTCGTCGATACGGCGGGCGCTCTGTCGGGCGAGCAATAGACCTTCCTCCGCGCCCGATTCCCCCAGGAGTTCGGCGAGTTTCAATGACTCGCGCTGGCCCGTACTGCTGTTCCACGAGCCGATCGCTCCACGGGAGTCGAGACGGAGACTGCCCTCGGCCAGTTCCAGAATGACGGACGACGGTTCTCCACCCTCCCCGGCCACGATGCGCACCGGTCCAGACGGGAGAATGCGCCAGGCAGCCCTGGGGACGGGAAGAGTGTCGGATTGATCGAGGATCCCGCGCCACTCGTCACCGCCAAACCATCCCCGGTAACTCAGGTGAATCGACGTGGAATCGGTACGATTGTCGAAGCGAAGGTGCACCAGCGACGGCTCGGCCCCCCGCCCCACGAAACTCAACTCCGTGTGGTACAGGACCCCCGAAACCGGTTGTGCCTGTGGCTGAGCGGCGGGCTGCACGGTCTCGGCGGAGCGTGCGGGTTCTTCGGGCTCGGCGCAGGCCAGCATGGCCGCGCTCAGCCCGACCCCGATCACGGCGTGTGCGAGCAGCGTTCGAAACTCGCGGCTGGTGGTTCTGCTGGATTCGGTCATCAGTCGTTCATGTCGGTCAGGGGCCTCCGTACGGTGCTCAAGGTACCGGCGGTCGTCAGACCTGTCACCGTCCGCCGGGGCCTCCTATCTTGGGCAACCGCCACACGGGCGAACCTCAGCTCACTTTGCAGCGGTCGATATGCAGCTCTATACGAAGATCACCATCGCGTTGATTCTGGGAGTCGTCGCCGGCCTGGTGGCGAACGCGTTCGACATCGATCCACTGACCCGCCTCCTGGTGGCGATCGAACCCATCGGCACGGCCTGGATCCGCCTGATCACGATGGTAGTGGTGCCTCTCGTCTTTGCCAGCCTCGTCGTCGGGACGGCGAGCCTGGGCGACATCACGAAGCTGGGGAGGATCGGGAGCAAGACGGTCGTCTACTATATGGCCACGACGGCGATCGCCGTGACCATCGGCCTCATCCTCTCGAACGTGATCCGTCCGGGAAGCGGCATGAGCCCGGAGGGGCTGGAGGCGCTGCGCTCGAACTACATGGCGGAAGGGGCGAGTCGGGTCGAGCTGGCCCAGGACGCCCCCGGTCTCGCGGATGTCCTCCTGAACATGATCCCTCGGAATCCCGTCGCGGCTTTGGCGGGCGGCGACATGCTGCCGATCATCTTCTTCGCGATTGTCCTCGGGGCGGCGGTCTCGGCCATTCCCAAGGAGCGCCGAAGCCATATCGTCGGGTTCTTCGACGGCCTGAACGAAGCTTGCATGGTCATGATTCACTGGATCATGAAGCTGGCGCCTTACGCCGTGTTCGCGTTGATCGGCGCGGTAATCGCCCGTTTCGGTCTCGATGTGCTCCGGAGTCTGCTCGTCTACGTGGTCACGGTTCTGCTTGGCCTCATGCTGCACGTCGCGATTACCTACTCCGCGGCCCTCAAGTTGCTGGCCCGGCGAGTGCCGCTGGCGTTCTACCGTAAGGTCCGCGGGGTACAGCTCATCGCCTTCTCCACCTCCAGTTCCAATGCCACGCTACCGCTGACGATGGAGACGGCGGAAGACGAGCTGGGAATCGAGAAGGAGGTGTCCAGTTTCGTTCTGCCCCTGGGCGCCACGATCAACATGGACGGCACCGCGCTGTACCAGGCCGTGGCCACCATGTTCATCGCGCAGGT
>JAMJQV010000170.1 GCA_023554435.1 Gemmatimonadota bacterium
CCAGGATCGCCGAAACCTTCTCCGGCGTCACGTTCTCGAAATAGCGGTCATTGATCTGGACCGCTGTCGCAAACCCACACGCGCCGAGGCATTCCGCCTCGATCACGGTGTACTTGCCGTCCTCCGATATCTCGCCCGCCCGGGTGCCCGTCTCCGAGAGAAACCGCTCGAACACTTCCTCGGCTTCGTCCAGGTGACACGAAATGCACGTACACACCTGAATGAGATGTCGGCCGACCGGATGCTTGTTGTACATCGTGTAGAACGTCGCCACCGATCGGACGTAGGCCGGAGTCAGATCCAGCTCGCCAGCGATCTCGGCCATGTTCTCGTCCGACACCCAACCGTTCCTCTCCTGCGCGTATCCGAGCATCGGCAGCAGGGCGGCCCGTTTCTCCGGGTATCGACTCAAGACCTTATCCAGGCGGTCGCGGCCCTCGGCGTCGTCGAAAAGCCTCTCCGTCGGCCTGAGATCCGTAACCTGGAAGGGCTGCGCGCTCGCAGCCGCCGGGTTCAGGGGTTTCTTCACTTGGTCTCCCATATCGCACTACCTGTCGATCTCGCCGAGGACAATGTCGATCGACGCATGCTTTGCCTGCGGCAAAGGGTGCTCGCCAATCGGCAATGTTCGCAGGTAGGTCATCTGTCGATCTCGCCGAGGACAATGTCGATCGACGCATTCGCCGCGATCACGTCCGAAACGAGTCCGCCTTCCACCAGGTACGGAAGCGCAGCGAGATTCACGAAGGAAGGGCCGCGGAAGCGGCAGCGCACGGGCTTCGGGCCGCCATCGGATATGAGGCCGAACCCGAGCTCGCCCTTGGTCGCTTCGATCGAATACCAGACGTCTCCCGCCGGAACCTGCACACCCTCCATGACCAGCTTGAAGTGCGATATCATGGCGTCGATCGACGACATGGCCTCGCTCTTGTCCGGCAATATGACCGCCGGGTCCTGAACGTTGATCGGCCCATCCGGTACACGGTCCAAGGCCTGCTGCAGGATCCGAATGCTCTGGCGCATCTCTTCCATTCGTACCAGGTACCGGTCGTAGGCATCCCCGACCACGCCCACCGGCACATCGAAGTCATACTCTTCGTATCCCAGGTACGGCCGTGCCTTACGGACGTCGTAGGCGATCCCGCTCGCCCTGAGGTTGGGGCCGGTGAGCCCGAATTCGAGCGCTTTCTCGGCGTCGATGATGCCGACGTCCACCAGTCGCGCCTGGAAGATCGAGTTTCGGGTGAGAAGACGTTCGGCTTCGTCGAGTGTGGCGGGCAATCCGTTTACCAACTCCCGGCACGCATCCAGCCAGCCAACCGGCAGATCCGCGACCATGCCACCGATCCTCGTGACAGACGTGGTAATCCGGCCGCCGCAGTAGGCCTCGTGCAGATTGTAAATCCGCTCGCGTTCCTGGAACGTGTACAGGAACACCGTGGTCGCGCCGACGTCCATCGCGCCGGTTCCGAGCCACAGCAGGTGACCGAGCAGGCGGTTGAGTTCGCTCATGATGAGCCGAACGACCTGGCACCGCGGCGTGATCTCCACATCCAGCAGGCTCTCGACCGCTCCCGCATAGCCGATGTTGTACAGCATGGGAGCCAGGTAGTCCATACGATCCGTATACGGGACCACCTGGTTCCACTCACGGTACTCGCACGTCTTCTCGAAACCGGTATGCAGATATCCGATGTGAGGTATGCACCGAACGATGGTCTCTCCGTCGAGCTGCAGCACCAGCCTGAGCACTCCGTGCGTCGCCGGGTGCTGCGGCCCCATGTTGATGACCATCTTCTCGCCGGCGAGGTAATCCTCGGCCTCCCCGGCTTCATCGGCCGCCAGCTCGGCGGCAGGCTCCGCCTCGAGCACCCCGGCCAGAGCGAGCTCCTCACGGGCGTACACATCTTCGGTCGAGCGATTCAGGGCTCGCCTTACCTGCTCAGAACGCGTGAAACGTCCCCGAAGCGGAAAGTCCTTACGGAGAGGAAAGCCCTCGTCGTAGTTCTCCGGCATGAGGATCCGCCGGAGGTCGGGGTGGCCTTCGAAGCTGACCCCGTACATGTCGTAGACTTCGCGCTCGAGCCAGTCGGCCGCCGGATAGAGGTCCACCGCGCTCTGAACGGATAGGTCCGCACGCGGCAGAAGCACGAGGAGTCTTAGCATGCGACCGTTTTCCATGGACCACAGCTGGTACCAGACCTGGATCACCAGGTCGCCCCCGGGATCGGCGCCCATCACGTCCAGCAGCAGGTCGTAGGCCTGGTCCGCGTCCGTCTTCAGGAAGCTGAGCGCATCGTGGACCCGGGCCGGATCGATCGAAACCACGGGGGTCCCCACGGCATCCAGCCGCACCCCACGAATCGCCTCGCCGAAACGACTCCGGAGAGCGCGGACGGACACGCTGGCCTCTGCGTCTGCCAACGGCTGTTCACCCACCACCAGATCGGGCAACGGTTCTGCAACGGTTGAAGACATGACTCAGTCCTGGTGCTCCAGGAGACGCTCGCGGCGATCTCTGGGTCGGGAGATGGCCGAGGAACCCTCGACTCCACTGATCCGATTCTGCCGGGTCGAGTTACCGAATGGTTGAGCCACTAGCTCAATGGCCTCGGGCGGCAGGTTCGGCTTGCCGGCGGAGTCCGGACTCTCTTCCCGATGTACCGGATTCGCGAGAGACTCGCCCTTGATCTTCTCCTGAACCATCATGAGGGCGTACAGGAGGCTCTCCGGCCGCGGCGGGCAGCCCGGGACGTAGACATCGACCGGGATGATCTGGTCGATTCCCTGCACGATCGTGTAGTTGTCGAACATCCCGCCCGAACTGGCGCATGCCCCCATCGAAATGCACCACTTGGGCTGTGGCATCTGATCCCAGATTCTTCTCAGAATCGGAGCCATCTTATAGGTCACGCGACCGGCCACGATCATCAGGTCGGCCTGGCGCGGACTGAACGAGAACCGCTCCGCACCGAACCTGGCGATGTCGTACTTGGAACCGGCGGTGGCCATCATCTCGATCGCGCAGCAAGCCGTACCAAGCGGCATCGGCCAGAGTGAATTGCGCCGCGACCAGTTGACGACCGCGTCGACCTTGGTAATGAGCCACGACGCCGGGGGTCCGGTGTCCACGTCCCCACCCAGCGGGTTCACCGTCGGGAGCTTCTTTCGATCATCGGCCATGCGTCAGTCCCACTCCAGCGCACCCTTCTTCCATGCGTAGGCCAGACCTACGGCAAGGACGAAGATGAAGATGAACATCTCGATCAGCCCGAACAGCCCCAGGTCACGAAAAATGACCGCCCAGGGCAGGAAGAAGATCGTCTCGATGTCGAACACGATGAAAAGCATCGCGACGATGTAGAACTTGACGGAGTAGCGCTCCCGCGTGTCACCCAGCGGATCGATGCCCGACTCGTACGGCATCGCCTTGACGGCGCTGGGCCGGTAGGCGCTCGCCAGGTGAGACAACAGGAGGAACATGCCCGAGGTGAGCAATCCGACAACAAACAGTACCACGACGCCGACGTATGCCTGCTTCATCGCCTGTCCAGGCCGTTTGTGAATTTGTTCACGAATTGCGCCGAAGATAGCGTTGCCCGCCACATAGCGTCAAGCTTGCGAGCGCAGCCGCCTAGAACGCGCTATTCTGCTGTCATTTCAAGCGTTTCCGGTAGATAGAGCAGCAGAATTACGGGGTCGATTGACACAAGAGAGCATGGTGGGCGTTCTGGGACAAGAGGTACTTTCGGTCCCGACCCCCGAAGGGCGGTTGGTCGTGGAGTTCCGTGGCCCGAGGACAACCGGGCCGCCGGTCGTGTGTCTGCACGGATTGAGCGCCAACCGGGCAACGTGGGAACCGGTGGCCGATCGGCTCCGCCACCGGCGCTTTCTCCTCGTCGACCTGCTTGGTCGGGGGGAGTCGGATGCAGCCCGCGAGGCGCACTATGACCTCGAGTCAGAGGCCCTGCGCCTGGCCCGCGTACTTCGGGCGCTGGGCCTGAGGCGCCCGGTCCTCGCCGGTCACTCCCACGGTGCCGCAATTGCGGTCGCTGCCGCGGCGAGGTTGAACGCTCTGGGCCTCATGCTCGTCAATCCCGTGACCCCTGACCTGTCACGCCCGGCCGCACTGGCGGCTCTGAAGTACCCGCCGGTGCGCTCGCTGGTCGCTCCTTCGCTGCGGCTCTTCCGCCGATCGCTTACGCGCTATATGCTCGTGCGGCGAGTGTTCGCCGACGGGGCAAACGTCCCGGCCGGTGCGGTCGATCGGTACGCGACCCCGTGGGCAGATAGGGAGCGGGCCGGCTGTCTGCCGACGATCCTGTCCGACTGGGACCCCGCGGAGCTGGAGCGCTTCGCGTCTCCGCCGGGGGGGCCCGTTCGCGTCTTCGCCGGGGCCGAGGACCGGCGGATCAATCCTGACTCGGCCCGCCGCTGGGCCGCCGTTTTGGGGGGTGCGTTCTCGCTGGCTGCCGGGTGTGGGCACTCGGCTCCGGAGGAACGAACTACGGAGGTTGCGATGGTCCTCGAGGACCTCGTGACGGAAATCTGCGCTGGGAAACAGGAAGAGACACGGTATGATCAAGAGTGATCGCTGGATCAGGCGCACCGCGCTCGAGCACGGGATGATAGAGCCCTTCACGGACGAGCAGATCCGGGAGGGGGTGATCTCGTACGGGCTTTCGAGCTACGGCTACGACATGCGCGTGTCGGACGAATTCCGGATCTTCCACAATGCCCTGGCGCCCGTCGTCGATCCGAAACACTTCGACGAGCGCTCGTTCATCGAGCACCAGGGTGACGTGTGCATCGTGCCCCCGAACTCGTTCGCCCTCGCCCGATCCGTGGAGTACTTCCGAATTCCTCGCAACATTCTGACGATCTGCGTGGGCAAGAGCACGTACGCCCGGTGCGGCATCATCACGAACGTCACGCCATTCGAGCCGGAGTGGGAAGGCCATGTGACGCTGGAAATCAGCAATACGACTCCGCTGCCGGCCCGGATCTACGCGAACGAAGGGATCGCGCAGGTTCTGTTCTTCGAGTCGGACGAGGAGTGCGAGACCAGCTACGCGGACAAGAAGGGCAAGTACCAGGGGCAAACGGGCGTCACGCCTCCCCGCTTGTGAGCACTGCCGAGGGCTTCCGCTCTAGTCGGCGCCCGGCGACGCCTCTCCCGCGTCTGACGACACCGACCGGAGCGACGCCGTGGCGGCGAAGATCCAGCCGGCCAGGAAACACACCCCACCGAGTGGCGTGACGGCACCCAGCCACCGCTCGCCCGTCAGGGCCAGTGCGTACAGACTTCCGGAGAACAGCACGGTACCGACGAGGAACATCCAGCCGGTCCTTCCCCACCCGGCTGCCGGCCACCGCTCGGCAGCCAGGCCCACGAACAGAAGGGCTACCGCGTGGAACAGTTCGTAACGCACGCCCGTCTCGTATACCGCAAGCAGATCAGCCGAAAGGCGGTCCTCCAGGCCATGCGCTCCGAAAGCACCAGCCGCAACGCCGATGAAGGCCGATATTGCCCCGAGAAGCAGGAATTTCGTATGCATACCTGAAGATGCGTGGGTAACGGACTCAACGCGAGCCCGAAACTTGCACGGATCGGCCGTGGAGCCGTGCGTCCTGCGAGCAACGCAGCGCGAGACGGAGATGACGTCGGAAGGACAGGATGAGCGACCAGATGAGCGAACCCGCTGACCGTAAACTTGTCGTCGTGCTTGGGGATACCGAGCTGACCGAGGAAGTTCGTGCGGCCCTGGAGTCCCTGCCGTGGCCGGTTCGATACGTGGAGGATCCAGCGGCACTCGCCGAGCGCGCGGAGTCGGGCGATCTGGTTCTGACGAGTCTCGGTGCCCAGCCCTTCGCGGAGGAAGCGACGCAACCCTCCCGGGAGTCCACCACCACCGATTCCGGCCGGCCGCTTCGAGCGCGATCACCGAAACCCTTCGAGCCCAATCGCCTGTATGAAGACGCTCGCGAGTACCTGGACGAGACCCTCGCGGCCGTACGCCAGTCGGAGGACCCCGATGTGGACCGCGGTCGGTTGCTCGCGGAACGAATGCACACGGACCTCCTGCGAGACAACAGTCTGATCAACCGAAGCTTGGAGCCCCACGACACCTACGACCTGGCGAGTCATAGCGTGAACGTGGCCGTGCTCAGCGGGAAGATCGCCCTCGGCATGGTGTCGGGAGTCGAAGACGCCGTCGAAGTCATCCACGCCGGTCTGCTCCATGACATCGGCATGGCCAAACTGCCGGCCGAGATGCTACGGAACCCGGGGACGTGGTCCGAGCGCGAGCAGGAATCGCTCCGGCAGCATCCCGTGCTCGGAGCTGAGATCCTCGAACGCTGCGCACCGCGAAACGAGCCTCTGCGGAGAGCCGTCCTGCAGGAGCATGAGCGGGCCCAGGGACAGGGTTATCCCTACGGCCTGTTTGACCGCGACCTTGATCCGATCGCGCGTATTCTCGGGGTGGCGGACGTCTTCGAGGCACTGTCGCATCCGCGAACCTACCGCTCGCCGTTCACGGCGCTGCAGGCCCTGGAGCGAGTGGTCGGCATGCAGGATGAGTACTTCTCGCCGCAGGTCGTGTCCGCCCTGGTCAATGAAATCTCGGCCTTCCCTCTCGACAGCTACGTCCAGATCAGCTCGGGCGAAATCGGGCGTGTGGTGGCGACGGATCCAGGCAACATCCTTCGTCCCAAAGTGCAACTAGTCTGGGACGCGGACTGGAAGCGTATTCCCGAGAGCGGCACTCTTGACCTCTCGACCCGGCCCGATTTGACGGTCGCTCGTGCGCTGTTGGACTCCGAACTGCCGATTACGTGACCTCGACCTGCTCGAGTTACGCGGTGACGTGAAAGACGGGGGCAGCGCAACTCGCTGCCCCCGTCTCGTAGTCCTGCCTGCCATGCTCCCGGCCAGGCGAGCCCCGGCGCTTACGGAATGAGCACCGCAGACGTGATGGCCGACCGCCACAGCAGACCCACTCCGCGCCATTGCCAGGTGTTGATCGCTTCCGCACCTCGGTCCCTCAAGCGGATCGCGTGCTGCAGGATCCTCTGCTGTGCTTCCGTCGGCGAGTCCCCGATCGCCTCCTGCGCCCCGGCGATCATCTCGTCGGCAAGGCCGAGCAACTGTTGGGCATCCTCCACCGTGGGACGCTCGCCGTTCAGCACGGCCATAAGGGACAACTGCTCGGCGCGATGTGCCTGCCCCACAGCCCGCCGGTACCATCCGTGCTCGAAGGAAAACTGTGCCCGCCGCCGGAGTTCAACCGCTCGGAACAACAGGCCTTCCTGCTTCAACGTCGGTTCGGGGATCAGGCGCTCGGCAAGCCGAATCGCCTCGCCGCTGCGAGCCATCGCCAATCGCGCCGCTGCCTCGGGGTCGCGGTCGAAGTCAGGGTGCCGGTGACGCATTCGATCCGCGATCTGCAAGGCCAGGACCAGTCGCTCTCCCGCGCCGACCAGATCCCCACCGTCATGGAGGGTGTAGGCTTCTTCAAGCAATCCCCTCAGCTTGGTCTCGAGTTCTGCCAGTCTTGCGAATTCGTCGCCGGCCTCCCCGACTCGCTCGACCAGGCTCTCGACGCGGCCGAACAACTCTTCGATCGATCCCTCACCGTGCCGTTCCAGCATTGCACGAACCAGGTTCATCCGACATTCGCGTGCCTGGTTGCGAGCCGCATCCTCGTTCCCGTCACGCAGCAACTGGCGCGCTTCCCGGAAGCACTGACGTCCGTCCCCGAACGGAGGTCCGTCGGTCGGCGTCCCCATCACGAGCGACATATCGTCGATCAGGACCTCGGCCAGTTCCGCATCGCCTACGGCCTGGAGCTCCATGTCGGCGTTGACACCGAGGTCGGTGAAGGCGTCGCCGGTTTCAGGCCCCGTAGAGCTGTCATCGCACCCCACGGTGCCGCCCGCAAGCGCCGCGAGCATCAGGATCAGCAATCGTTTCTTCATCAGGGGGTCCTCCCGTTGTCCGACCGGCACGAGCCAGTCATCGCTTTCAGTCGAGGCAGTTCGACCAAGAGACGACGCCAAAGGCCCGTCGGTCACACGCCCGCCCCCTCGTCCGGCGAGCGACGCGGCCTCCGGCGACGCGGCAGGGCGGTCACCAGGTAGGACTCGACCGATGGGTCGAACCGATCCAGAACCACACGACGGCCGAATCCGATTTCCTCGCCCGATGTATGGACATGAACGACGTGAAGGGTCCCTTCCGCGTCTTGCCACTGGGCCCGACCGGAGCCCGGTATCGCTCCGGCGGCACGAGTGACGAGGCGGGCTTCGACTCCTTCGTGTCCTTCTCGATTGAAGCGGACGGCCGAAATCGGCCGGAAGTGCCGGGCCCGGATCCGCCCCAACCATCGGCCGGCCAGCCAGCCCGCGAGGACCGATCCAATGAGCACGTAGGGGAACCGCGGCCCCGGATCACCCAGTTGGAGATCGTGAATCGTGCCGTTCCAGGTAAGGCCGATCACGGCGCTGACCACCAGGGTGGCGGCAAGCCGGAAAAGGTCGCGGCCACGCATTCTGCCCCAGGCAGCACAGATGAGGCCCGCGGCCCCCAGGGCCAGAAAGACCAGGTTGTACCAGTGAGCGAGGAACTGGAAGTAGGTCATGGCGCGGAAGCGGGACCACGCCAGCAATGGTCGCGGTCCCGCTGATCGGCGGACCCCGTGCGATCGGGGGAAGCCCTATACCTCAGAGCTGTACCAGCTCCATCGTGCCGCGAACGGCCTCTGCCGATGCCCCGAGGGCTTCCCGCTCGGCGTCCGACAGTTTCACCTCGATGACCCCTTCAAGGCCGGTTGCCCCGAGCTTGCACGGAACCCCAAGGAACAGTCCGTCCAGGCCGTACTCGCCTTCGAGCCAGGCGGCACACGGCAGAACTCTCTTCTTGTCTCTGGCGATCGCCTCCACCATCTGAACGGCGCCCGCCGACGGAGCGTAGTAGGCCGATCCAGTACCCAGCAGCTTGACGATCTCACCGCCGCCTTTTCGAGTGCGCTCGACCAGGGCCTCTATCCGTTCGTCGCTGAGCAGCTGAGTCAACGGAATTCCGCCCACGCTCACGGTGCTGACGATCGGGACCATGCTGTCGCCGTGACCGCCGAGAACCAGCGCCTGGATATCCTCGACGCTGACATCAAGCTCCATCGCAATGAAGCTGCGGAACCTGGCCGTGTCGAGGATCCCCGCCATGCCGATGACTCTTTCCCGTGGGAAGCCTGTAACGGCCTTGGCGACGTAGGCCATGACATCGAGTGGGTTCGTGACCATGACGATGATGGCGTCGGGACTGTAGCGAGCTATGGCCTCCGAAACGCTCCTGATGATCTCGGTGTTCTTCTGTACGAGGTCATCCCTGCTCATGCCCGGCTTGCGGGCCAGTCCGGCTGTGACGACGAACACGCCCGACCCGGCGGTCTGCTCGTAGTCCTGGGCTCCCGTGACCATCGTATCAAAGCCCTCGACGGGCGCCGACTCCCACTGGTCGAGAGCCTTGCCCTGGGGTACCCCCTCGAGGATGTCTACGACCACGACTTCTCGTGCCAGTTCGCGCTCCGCGATCCGCTGTGCCGCCGTTGCCCCGACGTGCCCGGCTCCTACTACGGTTATCTTGTCCACGGTGACCGTCCTTGAGTGGATAGTGTGGATTGGAGATTGTCATCGGGAACGCGAGCGCGGGGGGGACGCCGCCAGTCTTCCCAGTTCCCAACCTACCCTGCCTACGTCCGGGCGCAACCGGTGGTCGAGCCCTACCCGCCCACCTGGCTGAGGGCTCGCAGCCCGCCACTTCCAGAAGCCGATCCAAGCTGCAGGAGGTGGCGCTCGGGCTTCCCTGCGAGCGCGGTTCTCACCGCCGGGAGAACGTCACCTGTTTCTCGCAGCGGGGCTCTCAAATCCACCTCGTGCGTACCGAAGAGACAGGTTCTGAGCTTGCCATCGGCCGTAAGGCGCATGCGGTTGCATCGATCGCAGTAGTTGTGGGACAGAGGTGTAATTACGCCCACCGTGCCCGGCGCCCCCTCAAACTGAAAATACGTGGCGGGACCGTTTCCGAGGGGCCCGGGTGCGGGGTGAAGATCCCCGATCCTCTCCAGGCGACGGAGCACCGAGTCGGTCGACAGGAACCGCTTGGACAGGTGGAGGTTATCACCGGTAGGCATCAACTCGATGAAACGGATGTGCCACGGCTTGTCGCGCGTGATTGCGGCGAAGTCCTCGATCTCATCGTCATTCACGCCCCGCATGAGCACCGTGTTGATCTTCAGCGGTGAGAAGCCGAGGCGTTCGGCCGCCTCGATACCCTCCAGGGTCGCGTCGAAGAACCGCTCGGAGCGACGCGCCACCTCCCGGAATCGCTCTCTCCTGAGCGTGTCAAGACTGACATTGACCCGGCTGGCGCCCGCATCCCTCAGCTCTCGACCGAACTGTGGGAGGAGAATGGCATTCGTGGAGACGGAGATGTCCTCGATCTCGGGGATCGCGGAAAGCAGGCCCACGAGATCGGGAAGGTCCCTTCGAACCAGGGGCTCCCCGCCCGTGAGGCGAATCCTGCGGAGTCCCTGCCCCGCCATCTGCCGGACGACCGAGGCGATCTCTTCATACGTGAGAAACTCCTCGCGGTCGATCCAGTCGAGTCCTTCGACGGGCATGCAGTAGCTGCAACGCAAGTTGCACTTGTCTGTGACCGAGATCCGCAGGTAGTCGATTCGACGACCGAACTGATCCTCCATGGCTCTCTCCTGCGGCGGCGGCATCATCCGAGATCCCGTCCGGCTGGGTGTGCTGGATCCGGGTGGCCGACGGGCGGAGTCTGGCCACCGAGCCACCGGTGGGTACCGTCGGCGTACTCCTCGCGCTTCCACAGCGGGAGTCGGCGCTTCAGTTCCTCTATGACGTACGAAGATGCCTCGTACGCGGGTCGACGATGCGCCGCCGCAACCGCCACGACCAGGCTGACGGCGGGCGGGACCAGGCTGCCCACCCGATGCCTCACCCCGATGGCCGATGCGCCGGATTCCTGAAGCGCTTCCGACGCGATCTCGCGCAGCACATCGTCGGCCATCTCGCGGTACGCGTCGTAGTGCAGCGCCACGACCTCTCGGCCCGCATTGTGGTCCCTGACGCGGCCCTCGAACACGAGCACGGCACCATCGGATCGGGTACCCAGGCGGCGCAACAAATCGGCTCCGTCGAGCTCGTCCCGGGTGACCTCGGCCACCAACACGCCGCCCGGCGACTCCGATCCTCGCGCCGACCCGGGCACCGTCATCCGCCAGCCACCGGCGGAATCACGGCCACCTCGTCTCCCTCCAGAACCGGTGATTCGTCGGGTTGGTACGTGCGGTTCAGGGCCACCGCCGAACCGTCGAGCACGGCCCCGAGGCCGGGACGTGCGGCGAGCGTCTTCCTGAGGTCGGCCACGGTTCCGCCCGCGGCGAGCTCGACGGAGATCACCGATGCGCCAGCCAGTTCCCTGTGCTGCCCAAACAGCCGAACGTCGACTCTGAATCGACCTGTCACTCGGACGGATCCGCCGTGTTCAGCCATGACAGGAACTGCCCCACGGAATCCTGCCGACGAAGGGTGCTGACCCTAACCCTCGTCTCTCCGAGTTCCTCGTCTTCCCACGCCGAAATCGCGAGTCGGCTTCGGAAGGTGGCTACGGTCAAGTGCCGATCGCTCTCGCTGACGACGTTTGCCGCAGACAGAGAATCTTCCGACGTGAAGAACCGCCGGGCTCCGTCAAGAACCTGTGCGGGCGCAAGTCGTGTGGTGGTTTCCGTGATCATGACACACTCTCAAGAAGCCGATCTTGACGCCGTTACAGCGCCTGGAATAACATTCGCGTTCACGACGCGACGCGCGTGCGGCTCGGACCTCGCCAGCGTCGAAACTAGTGCGCTTTCGAACCTCCAACAATCACCTGGACCCGGGGAGTACCACATGCGGTTCTCCAAGAACATCGCCTCCCTCGTTCCGTCCGCCACTCTTGCTATCAGCGCTCGGGCCAAGAAGATGCGTGCAGCCGGGGAGTCGGTGGTGAACCTGTCTGCCGGCGAGCCGTCCTTCCCTACACCCGACGTGGCTATTCAGGCCGGCCTGGAGTACGTGCGTTCGGGCAAAGCCGGCTACCCTCCCACGCCCGGCACGCCCGGGCTGCGGAACGCCGTAGCGTCGTACGTCAATCAGACGACGGCCCACGACCGGGTGGCCCCGGCGAACGTGCTGATTTCAGCCGGGGTCAAGCAAGCCCTGTTCAACGCCTGCTTCTGCCTGTTCGAGAGCGGCGACGAGGTACTCGTCCCTGTTCCATACTGGCCTACGTACCTGGCGACGCTGGAGCTCGCCGGGGCCACGCCCGTCGTGGTTCCGACGCGATGGGAGGAGGGCTTCCGGCTCGACGTCGCCACGCTGGACCGGCTGCGAACTCCGGCTACACGGGGACTGTTTCTGAACTCTCCGAGCAATCCGAGCGGGGATGTCTACGACAGGGATCTGATGGCCGAGATCGCGGACTGGGCGCGCGCGAACGACGTATGGATTCTCTCGGATGAGATCTACCGCCGCCTCTACTACGAGGGAGAGTCGGCGCCCTCGATCTACGACGTTCCCCACGCGGATGGGCGAGTGCTTCACCTGGATGGCATTTCGAAGGCCTTCTCGATGCCCGGGTGGAGAATCGGGTACGCGGTTGGGCCGGAGGAAGTGATCCAGAAGATGTCCGCGCTGCAGAGCCAGACCACGTCGGGCGCGGCGGGCCCCTCCCAGGACGCGGCCGCCGCGATTCTCTCGTCCCCGCTGAGAGACGACATCGTCAAGGACTTCAGGGACATACTGCGACGCAGGCGTGACACGGCCGTCGACGCCCTGTCCGGCCTGCCAGGCCTGGAGCTGCGGGCACCCGCCGGCGCGATCTACCTGTATGTAAGACTCACGGAGACATCCGATTCGATGAACGTCGCGGAGCGACTTCTGGTACAGGAGGGCGTGGCTACGATCCCGGGGGAACCGTTCGGGACGCCGGGGTTCCTGAGATTAAACTACTCCGTGTCGGACGAGGAGCTCGCCGAGGGCCTCTCGCGAATCAGGACCTTCTTCTCCTGACCTGATCTGGCGGCCGTCCCGCGGAGGGGGCGGCCGCCGGGTGGGCCGCTGCGACTACAGTGCCTCCTCGACCTCCTTCTTGAACAGGCGGGACGGTTTGAATATCGGCACCGCCCGCGCTGGCACGGTGACCGACTCGCCCGTTCTCGGGTTCCGGGCAATCCTCGGGCGCCGGTTCCGCACCTTGAAGGTCCCGAAGCCGCGAATCTCGATGTGGTCTCCGCTGGCAATCGCTTGCTTCACGGCGTTGAGGAACGCGTCGATGACCGCCGCGCAATCCTTCTTCGTTACTCCCGGTCCGATCGCTTCGTGTACTTGTTCGACCAGGTCAGCCTTCGTCATGTGGATCCCCCTTGCCGGTGGTTGGTTTTCCGGCCCAGCATTCTGAAGTTCACGGCCATTGATAGCGGAGTCGCGGACCGATCAGGGATCGATCCAGGACGCTCCGCACAATCGAGTGCAACCTCGACTCCTCGACTCCCCGGAGTACGTCCCAGAAACCGACTCGTCGCTCCAGGGGCCGCACGGTCCTGGGATTGTCTCCCAGTCCCGTCATCTGCCCCACCAGGTTCAA
>JAMJQV010000171.1 GCA_023554435.1 Gemmatimonadota bacterium
ACCTCGCCCAGTGCCGCCAGGTCGCTGAACTCGGTGCGCGAGACCATTCGGATGTCGCCGGCAGGAGCGCGGTACCATACAGGCATCGAATCGAGCAGGTCGAGGTCGAGTTCCGCATCGAGCCGCCTGAGGTGGCCGGTCAGGGCGTCGATCGAACACCCCGAGGCCCCGGCCCGGGACTCGTCGACCGCGATGAGCAGGAACCGCTCGTGCCACCAATCGAAGCCCGCCTCGAGATCGCGGCGATGCGCTGTCCACTCGGCGACGAAGGCCCGCATGGAGCCGACGAGGACCTCGGTCGCGGACGCATCAAGTGCCCGAGAGGCGCCGAAGCACCACACACGAGCGTCGTCCGGTAGCGTGTCGAAAGGTATGAGGCTCATGTAGCTACGCTGGACCGGACGGGCCCCGGGCGCAAGTCCCGGAGCCGCCGGAATGCGTCACTCGTAGCGCAGGGCTTCGATGGGGTCCAGGCTCGCGGCGCGACGGGCCGGCCACGCGCCGAAGAACAGTCCGACCAGCGCCGAGAAGGCAACCGCGAGGCCCACCGACTGCGGTGAGACCGACGTGCTCCAGTTGGCGAGATCGGCGAGCGTTTTCGAGGCGCCGAATCCGACCGCGATGCCTACGAATCCTCCCACCAGGCACAGCACCAGCGCTTCCAGCAGGAACTGCGTGAGGACCTGCCGCCGGGTGGCCCCCATGGCCATGCGGATGCCGATCTCGCGCGTTCGCTCCGTAACGGAAACGAGCATGATGTTCATGATTCCGATGCCGCCGACGAGGAGGCTCACCGCCGCGATCCCGGCCAGCAGGAAGGTGAAGGTCTGGGTGGCCTCCTGCATGGTGCCCATCAGCTCGGCCCGGTCCTGCACGTAGAAGTCGTTCTCGTCCCCCACCCTCAGCTTGTGCTCACGTCGCAGGACCTGCTCGATCTGCGCCATGGCCGCAGTCGGCGAAACACCGTCGGCGATCTTCACGTTGAACGAGCCGATTCGATCCGTGCCCATGATCCTGAACTGCGCGGTCTGAACCGGGATGAAGATCCGCTCGTCCTGGTTGAACCAGCCGGAACCGCCCTTGGCCTCCAGCACGCCCACCACCTCGAACGTGACGTTCCTGATGGAGATCGTCTCTCCCAGCATGTCGAGCGGAGTGCTCTGAAACGTCTCGGGGACCTCTCCGCCGATTACGGCCACGCGGCGGCGTCCGGCGTCTTCTTCGGGTGTGAAGAAGCGCCCGTACTCGACCTCGTAGTTGTTCAGCTCGGCGAACTTCGCCGTCGTGCCGGTGACGCGCATGTTGGCGTTGGAACGGTTGAACTCCACCTGCGCGTTCGACACCATCTCCGGGGCCGCCATGGTGATGGCCTCGGTGCCGCTCTCCACCGCGTACGCATCGGTTACGTACATGCGAGCGTTCGATGAGCGCACGCCGCGGTGCCAGCCCTGGCCCGGGCGAACGGTAAGCACGTCGGTGCCCAGCGCCTGCAGCTGGCTTTCGACGGACTGCTGAGCCCCTGTCCCCAGGGCCACCATGGTGATGACCGCCCCGACGCCGATCACGATGCCCAGCATCGTGAGGAGGCTCCGCATCTTGTTGGCGCCGATCGCCTGCAGAGCCACCCGGATGATCTCGAAGACAAGCATCAGGCGGCTCCTATCGGCCCATGCCGGGCATGGACGTACGACGGCGCATGAACTCGAGCATCTCGCTCTGCTGCACGAGTCCCTGCGGGACCTGGAACACCACGTCCCCCTCGCTCAGTCCTGCGATGATCTCGGTGTAGTCCCAGTCAGACAGCCCGATCGTGATCGGATGGAGAGTGAGCTGACCCTCCGGGGTTTCGACGAACACGAACGCCGGTTTCGGGCTCGCGGGATTCGCTCGCTCCGCCCGCTCCCTGGCCTCTCGCGCCTCCTGGAACATGGCGAACATGCGCTGTCGCTCACCGGCGCTCAGGTTCTGCATGAACTCGCGTCGCTCGTCCTGCGACATGGCCTGGATCTGCTCCATGCTCGGGAGCCCGGATTCCTCGGCCTGCTCCGAATTCCCCGCTTCCGAATCGGCCTCCGTGGCCGGGGTGTCGGTCGCGGAGTCGCCCTCGGCCTGGGCTTCCACGCGTTGCTGCAACAGCTCGGTGTCGAGTCCCAGGGCGTCCACCAGGGCACGAGCTTCGTCGACCGTCTTGATTCCGCCGTTTGCGAGGGCGAGTACTCCGTCGCGCGCTCCGATCACGATCTCCACGTCGGCGTTCATGCCGGGCTTGAGAAGGCCTTGCCGGTTCTGGATACGCGTGAGCACCGCGAACAGCGTCACGTTCTGCTCCACGACGGCCTGGGGTTCGACCTGGAGCACGGTGCCCGTGAAATCCTGGTCCGGATAGGCTTCGACCTTGATGGTGGCCTGCAGTCCGGGCTCGATGACTCCAATGTCGGTCTCGTCCACCAGAGTGCGGACCTGCACCTCATTGAGGTCGGCCATGCGGAGCAGGATAGTGCCACCGGTCATTTCCTTGGCCGAGGTGATGATCTGCCCTTCCTCGACCGTCTTCTCGACCACCGTGCCCGCGATCGGAGCTCCCACCGCGACGTCGTTCAGGCGGTCCGCCGCCAGTTCGAGGTTCGTCTCCGCCTTCACGAGTGCCGCCCTGGCATTCGCCTCTTCGAGGAGGGCTGATTCGTACTCTTCCTCGGTCACGACCTGAGACTCTCTGAGGTCCGCCGAGCGCTCGAGCTTGCGCTGCGCGACCGTATACCGAGCCTCGGCAACGTCGAGGTCGGCCTGGGCCTGGTTGTGCGCGTTGCGGACGTCACGCGGATCGATGCGCACCAACAGGGCGCCTCGCTCCACGTTGTCACCCAACTCGACCCCTACCTCGCGCACTTCGCCCGACGCCTGGGACTTCACATCGATGACCCTGATGGGTTCGATCGTCCCCGTGGCCGCCACGGCCGACGTAATGTCCTTGACTTCCGTCGTGACCGTCGTCAGGCCCATCGCCGGTTCGTCCGCCGAACTGGTTCCGCAAGCGACGACGCCCGCACTCACTGCGAGGACTGCCACCGTGAGGGCGGCGCCACTCATCACATTCCTGGTCATGGCTTTCATCTATCTCCGATCCGTCGGTTCTTATCTGAGGTTGGTGCCGAGCAGGGCTTCGAGTCTTGCGAGGCCGAGCTGGTATTCGAAGCGTCTGCGAATGACGTCGACCTGGGCCGACAGCAGGGTGATCTGGGCCGACTGCAGGTCGAGGATGGTGGCCAGGCCGAGCCGGTAGCGTTCCTGCGTGACCCGGAGGTCTTCGGCCGCCAGTTCCTCCGACTGCTCGGCGAGGTCGATC
>JAMJQV010000172.1 GCA_023554435.1 Gemmatimonadota bacterium
CCGTGCCGCCGCGACCTCCCTCTTTCAGAGACGCCGCCGTGCTGCCTCGCGCTCCCTGTATCGCCGGGGCCAGGCCAACCAGGACCGCGCTCAGGATCACGATCGCCATCGTGAACAGCAGCGCCCGGGAGTCGAGCGCGATTTCGTTGGCCCTCGGGAACCACGAGGGCATCACCGAGACCAGCCAGCGAATTCCGAACACGGAGACCACGATGCCGACGAGACCCCCGGCGAACGACAGGATCAGGGACTCGGTCAGGAAGTACCGTATGATCCGACCACGGCCGGCACCCAGGGCCGAGCGGACCGCCATCTCGCGCTCACGCCCCACGGCATGCGTGAGCAAGAGGTTGGCGACGTTCGCGCAGGCGATGAGCAGCAGAAACAGCACGGCAAGGCTCGATATCGAGGTGCCGACCCTGAATCCCTCGTTGAAGACGTCGTCCTGCAGGGTCAGGATCCGGGCCCCGTTTCCGGAGTTCGTTTCCGGATACTCGTCGGCGAGCTGGGCGGCGATGCGCTCCGTCTCGTCGGCGGCCTGTGCCTGCGTAAATCCGTCCTTCACCCGGGCCAGCACGCTGATGTAGTGACTGTTGCGGGACTCTTCACCCGTGATGGCGAAGGGAACCCAGATGTCGTCGAATACGGATTGAAACCAGAAGTCGGGAGGCATGACCCCGACGATCGTGTGGGGCTCGCTGTCCAGGAGGATGTTGGTACCGAGGACGTCAGGATCCGCTCCGAAGCGCCGCTGCCACAGGCCGTGACTGATGAGGGCGACCTGGTCCCGACCCTCGATCTCCTCCTCTTCCATGAAGCCGCGGCCCAATGCCGGCTGCACACCCAGCACCCGGAGCCAGTTCCAGCTCAGACGCCGGCCCTGCGCTCGTTCGGGCCGATCCCCCTCGGACAGGTTGAAGGCAGCGCCGCGCGATACGGCCACCTCCATCGTCTGGCTTCGCTCGCGGAAGTCGACGAAATCCGGAACCGAAAACGAGACCCACATCCAACCACGCTCGGAGTTCGTGGTGTACATGGATTGAAGCTCGTGCGAGTCCGGATAAGGAAGCGGCCGGAGCATGAATACGTCGACGGCCGTAAAGATGGTGGTCACGGAGCCAATGCCGACTCCGAGGGACAGGATCGCGATCACGATCAGCAGACCGCCGCGGCGCAGGGAACGGAAGCTGTACTTGAAGTCCTGCCAGATCCTGTCCATTCCGCCATCCATCGCCGAAGGGGATACAGTGTCGGTACCCAAGATAGTACGGCGGCTGACGATCCGTGTTTCAGGCCCGCGATCCGGGGTTCGTGTGCTCCGTGGGAACGCCTCTCAAACCTTTCCCGCTGACGTGACGCCAGGGTGACAGCCCGCATCGATGCTGGAGTGGTGGAGATTGCGAACCCGGGTCGCTCCGTGACCGGTGGTGGCGGCGGGTCACAACGGAAGGGAGCACATGATGAGGATCGAGAACCTGAGGATTGCGCTGGTCGCAGTACTACTGGCGGCGGCCGGAGCCTGTGACGGAAGCACCGTTGCCGGGCCCTCGGAGCCGGACGAAGTCGTCGAGCGCCCCATGGCTCGCACCGCCTGCATGGCCGGTGGAGAGGTAGCAGTGCGCGCCGGCTGCCCGGAAGACACCTGGTCGAACACGGATGACACCGTGATCCAGTGGGAGGAAGACCTCAGCCCAAGGGAGAAGCGGCCCAATTAGCGCTTGCAGCCGCTCAGTAGGCCCGCGTGTACTCCGATACGCAGGCATCCCACACTGCCTGGTGGTGAGCGCGGGCCGTGGAATGTCCGTCGGGCTCACCCCACGCCACGACCAGCCAATCGCTGTCCGTATGGGTCAACAACGGCAGACGCCGGTAACCGATCGTCTGATACGGCATCGGCAACCGCTGCCAGATGGTCTTCGGAATGGAGGACGCCAACTTGTACGGCGAACTGACGCCGGGCACGTTCGGCTCGGCCAACAGGAAGTTCTCCTGGGCCGCGGTCACGTAGAGCTGGGACAGCAGATCATCGCCATCGGCGCCGCGCCGGGCCGCCGACAGTATCAAGGCGCGGAGTGCGGTGGCCGCCTCGCGAAAGGCGGCTGGAAGGGGCAAGTACTTCCGGGCCAGCAGCAGCCGCTTGGTCGGGTTCACTTCCAATTGCTCGAAGTCATCAACCCAGAATACTCCAGGAGGCACTGTCTGCGGCATTCCCTGTCTCCCCACCAAAGCTCCCACATGGCCCGAATGCCGGGCGGACGGACCCGTAGCCCGCACTCACCCGCCGAACATGGAAAACTCGCCGCCAGCGCCGTGCCACGGGCGTGCG
>JAMJQV010000173.1 GCA_023554435.1 Gemmatimonadota bacterium
GTTCCGCCCGAGCTGCGGTACGAGCTTCACGTCCTCCTGATCGGACACGGGCGGACGGTGTGCATGGCAAGGAATCCGCGGTGCGACGAGTGTGTGTTGTCGGACCGTTGCCCAAAAGTGGGAATGTGGGAATTCGAGTAGAGGGTCGCTGACACACGGCCTGGAGTCCTGCACGCTGTTGATGAAGAAGAGGGCGGCCACCGCCATGGTGACCGCCCTCCCGTTCGAATGAAGAACTAGTTGAGGTCCGGCGCTACGGCGTATACCAGATCGGTGACGTGTACGCCCTCTCCTGTGTGATCATCGGCACTTCATCCGGCATGGTGATTCCGTACCGTACCTGCTCGTAGGCCGTCCAGCGCGGCGTCGGGATCTCGAGCACGCGGGCGTAGTACACGGCGCGCTGCGAGGCGTCGAAATCGGGGTCCTCCCACACGGCACTCAGCTCCGGGGCGCCGATCGTGTTGGTCCAGGTGGCGGTGGCGACGTCCACCGTGTTGCCCACTGGGGGCAGTTTGCCGTCAGGACCGATCTCTCGACCGTCGGACCACACCACGTCGTAGATCTTCTCCTGCAGGTCGCCGCTGGAGTCCAGCCAGCCCTTCACGATCTGGATCCGGTCCAGGTTGCCGGACAGCGGGTCCTTCAGGGCAGCCACCAGGAAGGTCATCGACTTGCCATCCGGGGCCGAGCGGAACGTGGCGCCCATTGGCGCGCCCTTCATGTAGCCGGCGTTGGCCGGGAGCCGGCTCTCCGCGTCGGCCGCCGTGAAGTCGAAGCCGCCGAAGAAGCGCACCAGCATCCGCGGCCCGGTGGTGGCGTACGTCTCCTTGCGCATCATGGCGTCGAAGATCGCCCTCCGGGTGTTCTCGGTGGCCCATACCGCGGCGTAGCCGGACGATGCCATCGACCAGCTGGTGTACTCCATGTCGCCCATCTTCGCCATCGGGTGGAGGTAGCGCTCGGCGCTCGGCTCCACGCCCGAGTGCTTGCCGAAGAAGTTGTCTTCACCCGCGGTCGCGAGGCCGGTGTGGCTGTCCGTCGACCCAATCATGCCGAATGCATACGGGTTCACTCCCAGCTCGGCCTCTGCCCGCAGACCGAGCTGCAGGCCCGAGCGGGCGTACTCGTACTGCAGCATGTCGTTCTCTTTGATCACGCTCAGATCCAGGTTGCCCTGGTCCCAGGTCTCGTAGTCCGCGAACTCGTCGTTCGGCGACAGGAACGGATGCGCCTCACCATCGCCCTTGATCTGGGTGGCCTCATACAAGGGCTCCCACCTGGCACGCGTCTCGGCGTACTCGAGGTCGATCGGATCGCCGGTGAACGACTCGATCCACGGGAACATGATCCCGTTGGACAGGTTGCCGTTGTGTGCGATGGCCAGCGCACTGCCGCCGGTCTTGCGCTCGTAGTGCTCGAGCCACTTCCACAAGTCGCGCGGGTTGTCGCTGCCGAGAGGTTTGAGCGTGGTGTAGGGCTCCATCAGGCCCGCCCGGAACCCGTCATCGCGCAGGATCACGACCCTGTGCAGGTTGTTCCCACCCGTGTTCGACGTCCACTCGTATCCAATGAAGGCGGTGAAGTGGCCCGGATCGTTGTATTTCTCGGCGGCATCGATCGTCAATTCCCATGCGGACCTGTAGGCCGCCGTCCCCGGCAACGAAGAGAGGGCCTCGGGGAAGGTACCCTGCGAGAAGGCCACGATGACCTCGGTCGCCGCCCGGACCCCCTCCTGTCCACCCGCCTGGACCATGTCGTACCAGCGCCGTCCCGTCGGATCCGCCAGCATGTCCCGATCGCCGGCGTACAACTTGGGGAAGAAGCCCATGTTGTCGGAGTGATCGGCCACGACCAGGAAGTCCAGGGGTCGGTCGAGCTTCACCAGCTGTCCCGTGGACGACGTCAGCTCTTCCCCTCGCGCGAACCGATAGGCGTCTTCCGGCATGAGCCGGGCGCCGAACGCACCCGCATCCATGGACATGCCTGTATGAAGATGCGTGTCGCCCCAGTACACGTTCGTCGGGAAGTTGCGGGCGGCATACGGGGAGAAGTGGTCCACCTCGGGAAACGCACTCTCGACATCCTCGCCGGGCGCGGGGAGCCCGGGGGAATCCTGGGCCGCGGCTACGGCCGCCGTTGAAAACAGCATCGATACAGCGAGAAAGGCGGACACTCGGACATTCATCATGCAGCTCCTCGGAAGGGTCTCGTTCGGTAGTCCATCAAGATACGGCACCCTGACGCCTGCGCCACTCGAGCCTGTAACGAAGGTGTCACACGGAGGACCGATAGGCGTCAGTGAGGAATTGCAGCGATCACCTGAACGCGGGCCGCCCACTCGGGAGCCCCATCGGGTCGGATGGCGTTGACGTAGGCCTGCAGCGACGTGGCCCAGCGGTGGCCACCCACGTCGAACGTGACTCCCGGCCCCCCGCCGATTGGCACCAGCCACCGCTCGGACGACGGAGCGTTCCAGTTGGCGGTGATGACGGGCGCCGACACGAGGTACCAGGGTCCCGGCAGCTGGAACCTGAACGTCCCCCGGATGAGAAGCGCGTTCATGTCGGCACGTGATTCGTCCCCCGCGAACGACCACCGCTGCCCGGCGACCGCGCCCAGGTTCCACGGACCGCTTCGGTAGGTCAGCCGGATCGCCGGCCCCGCAGCCCACTTCCCGCTCCCGAGAACCTCCGCGGTGGCCGTGGGAATGTTGAGGATGAATCCCGCTCCCCAGATGAACGTCCCCTGGTCCTCCGGGGTGAGGAAGCTGGCATGGATGAGGTCGCTGAGTCCAAAGGCGCGCTCACCCGGCGTCGGATTCGGATTGACCGGCCCACCCGGAACGCCTCCGGGCGCCTCAGCCAGTGTGACAAGGTCGAGATTGACGAGTCGCCAGGCCTCGCTCAGCGGCAGACTCCACAACGGAAGGAAACGGATGAACGTCGCCTCGCCGTTGGCTGCCCCGAAGTCGTGCTCGACTTCCATCGGGAGGACGAAGCTCTTCGGCGATGCGCGGAGACCTTCCGCCGGCTGCTCCTGCGCCGCGGCCGGGCGGACCCCCGCCGCGATGATCAAGGTCGCGAACAGGACTGGCAGGCCCTGCCGCGCCCGGATCATTCGCCCGCGGGCGTGATCAATCTGGCTGTGCGGCGGAAGAACTTCCGCACGATCGGATAGGTGAACCAGGCCAGCTCCCAGAGGATCGGGGTGAAGACGAACGGCAGCGTGAACGCGGCGGTCGCGGGCTCTGCCGTGATCCGCCGCTTCACGGCCCTCGCTTCGTCCTCAGTAACGTCGGAATGGAGCAGGCGTCCGCCTTTCGCCGCGTACGTCCACATCCAGGTCGAGGATAGACCGAGGAGGAGCGCCGCCACGCTCTCGAAACCTCTGGTCCAGGCAGACGCGGGCAGTTCCGTCCCGACACGGATCGAGAACAGGAACAGCAGCACGAAGAACAGTTGCACGATCGCGCGTACCGCGAACTTCCCGTCCGCCCTCTCGACCAGGCTGAGCAGCGTGTTGCTCTGCAGCCAATAGATGATGAGCACCGCCACCGCGATGGCGATCAGGACGATCGTCATGCCCTCGTTCGCGAAGAACTCGCGCCAGGAGAGCCAGTTCCACTCCGGCTCGTCCGGACGCGGAAAGAGCATGAAGACCCGCCAGATCGCCACGCCGTACACGACGTCGGTCAGGGTCTCCAGTCGGCGC
>JAMJQV010000174.1 GCA_023554435.1 Gemmatimonadota bacterium
GATGCGCTCTCCCCTTTTTGCGCCAAAGGCGCGAAAAGTACTACTGAGCTACGGCCCTGTTCATTCTTGTGTGCCCGTGCTTCGTGCCAGCGACCTTCAGTCCCCCCAAGGAGAATCGAACTCCTATCTCCACCTTGAAAGAGTGGTGTCCTAACCGTTAGACGATGGGGGGTCAGGGTCGGGCAGACTCTCGTACCTGACCCCGTCCATTCAGTTCCGTGGTCGCGACTTGACTGCGTTCCTCCAACGCGCCCGGCAGGACTCGAACCTGCGACCCCCGGCTTAGAAGGCCGGTGCTCTATCCAGCTGAGCTACGGGCGCCCGACACTCGTCGCGAGCAGGCTCCCGCCGCCGATCACACTCAAAGCTCGCGGCGGGGATTGAACCCGCGACCTCATCCTTACCAAGGATGCGCTCTACCCCTGAGCTACGCGAGCCGGCTACCAACTCTGGAACCGGACTGACAGGGGCGGAGGGACTCGAACCCCCAGCCGCCGGTTTTGGAGACCGGTGCTCTACCAGTTGAGCTACGCCCCTTGGCTCCGACATGGCTGGGGGCAGATTTGAACTGCCGACACCCGCGTTTTCAGCGCGGTGCTCTACCAAGCTGAGCTACCCAGCCTCACTCGTCGCTCCACTCGTGTACGCGGCACGCGCGGAAGCTCCGGGGGTGGGATTCGAACCCACGACCTAGTGGTTAACAGCCACCCGCTCTGGCCACTGAGCTACCCCGGAATGCGTTGCCGAACACTCGACGCCGCTCGACGCGAATCGAGCGACTCACAGGCACACAACGGATTTTCAAACAACCCGAATCTGCAAGAAAATCGCCCCGCCTGGCGCAGCCAGGTAGTGGGGCGGGATCCGACTCAATAGCGGGGGCAGGATTCGAACCTGCGACCTTCGGGTTATGAGCCCGACGAGCTACCAGACTGCTCCACCCCGCAACGGGCCAACGATGGTAGCCCTCGTCCCCGATTCTGTCAACCCGAAATCGGCCTGCGCTTGCCGGTTTCCCGGGCCTCGCCTAACGTCGGGCCATGTCCTCTGAACGGGCCTTGCCGGCGGGTCTTCTCCCGGCACTGCGGGCCGCCCTCCACCCGGGTGCAGTGATCGACGATCGTGATCGGCTCGTGGCATACGAAGCCGACGCGCTCACCACCTCTCAGGGTCTTCCTGGCGCGGCGGTATTCCCCGCTGACAGGGACGAGCTCATCCAGGTCATCCGACTGCTTCATGAAGCGCGGGTGCCCTTCGTGGCGCGGGGGGCGGGAACCGGCCTGGCAGGAGGCGCGGTCGCCACCGGCGGTGTCCTCGTCTGTACCACTCGCATGCACCGGATCCTCGAAGTGGACGCCGTCGGACGCACTGCCCTCGTCGAGCCCGGAGTCCTGACCGACTCGATCAGCGCGGCAGCAGAGGTCCACGGCCTCCGGTACTTGCCGGATCCCGCCAGTTCGGCTGCCTGCACGATCGGCGGCAATGTGGCCATGAACTCGGGCGGTCCGCACTGCCTGAAGCACGGCGTGACGACCGACCACGTGGCGGCGCTCGAGATGATCCTCCCTGATGGGACGCCTCTCGTGGTCGGACGTGGAGAGGACGGGGGTCTCGATCTGGCGGGGGTCTTCGTCGGCTCCGAGGGCACGCTGGGGGTGATCAGCAGGGTCCGCGTAAACCTGGCCCCGATCGCGGCCGGCGTGCGGACTTTCCTCGCGCTGTTCGACAGTGTGGCGGACGCGGGGAGGGCCGTGGGTCAGATCTTCGATGCCGGCGTCGTTCCCGTGGCCCTGGAACTGGTGGACCGGGAGACGATCGCCGTAGTCGAGGCATCGGTCTTTGCGGCCGGACTGCCTCTCGACACCGAAGCCGCCCTGGTCGTCGAATGCGAAGGCGAGGCGGAGGAAGCCGCCGAGGATCTCGATGAGGCGGAAAAGGCGGTACTGGCGTGTGGAGCCCGGGAAGTCCGGCACGCCCACTCCGAAGAGGAACGTCTGGCGATCTGGCAAGCCAGGAAGAAGGCATACGGAGCATTGGGGCGGCTCGCGCCTGACGTGTTCGTCCAGGACGCTGCCGTGCCGCGTTCCACCTTACCCGACCTTCTGCCCAAGTTCGTGGAAATCGCGCACCGGCACGATCTCCGGCTCGCAAACTTCTTTCACGCGGGAGACGGAAACGTCCACCCCAACCTCCTGTTCGACCGGCGCGACGCCGAGCAGGTGGCTCGGGTTCAGAGTGCGGGTGCCGAGATCATGGCGCTTTGCGTCCACGTCGGCGGAACGATTACCGGAGAGCACGGAGTCGGCGCCGACAAGGTACGACACATGGATCTCGTGTTCGGTGAGCCGGAGTTGCAGATCATGCGGGCTCTCAGAGACGCCACCGACCGCACCGGTCTCGCGAACCCGGGCAAGCTGCTTCCGGATGAACGGGAGGACGAGACCACGTGAAGACCTTTCGTCCCGAGTCAGCGCCCGAGTTGAGCGAGTGGATCGCCTCCTCGGCGGATTTCCTCCGAGAAGAGGGCGTGCCCGCCGTTACGGGATCCTCCCTGGACCGACCACCCTCGGGTCTCGGAACGCTCCCACGATCGGCGGTATCCACGTGCCGGCTGTCGGAGGTTCTCGACTTCCAGCCAGATGACCTGACCATCACCGTCGGCGGGGGGATGCGCCTCTCGACTCTTGCCAGGGTGGTCGGAGAGGCAGGCCTGTGGCTGCCCCTCCTCAGCCAGGCGGAGGATCGGTCGGTCGGCGGTTGGGTGGCGGCGGCCCCG